>PBML01000033.1 GCA_002722645.1 Acidobacteriota bacterium | reverse complement strand
AGAAGACTATGGGTTCCAGGCCTTCTGTCAGATCTGCCAGGTCTGCGTAAACCGGTGCCCAGGCCGGGCTCTGATGCGCGAGAAGATCTGGTGGCGGGGTGTCGAGAAGAATAAGCTCATCTATAAACGCTGCCGGCCGGTCATGTCCCGGTATGAGGGCTGCGCCATCTGTATGAAGGTCTGCCCCATCAACAAGTACGGGGCCAAGGCCGTCATGGAGCATTACATCGAGACCGGCCAGGTGCTGGGCAAGGGCACCCACGATCTCGAAGGCTACACCCTCCACGATGAGAGCACGGGCAAATACATGACCGGCTACTTCGGTCCTGGCGAGTTGCCCACCTTCGACGCCGATTTCTTCAAGATTCCTGCGGGGACCAGGGAGAACGCCGCACTTGAAGAGTTGATCGAGTATATCGAGAGCAAGCCCGACGGACTGGACAAGGGAGAAGACGACAAAGTGTTGTTCGACTTCCGCGACAAGCTACGCGAGATTCGCCACGGCGAGGTCAGCGACAGCACGATGTTCTAGGCCTGTAGGCCGACACTCATTCGACCTAACAAGGGGAGCAAGATTCGTTCTTGCTCCCTTTTATTTTGTCCGCACGAGGTGGCGTAAAGCCCTTTCGGCCTAGACATATTCCGGGGGTGGGCTGTATCATTCTCGCAAAGCTTTGACTGCACATAGATTGGAGATAGTGATGGCTGTAGAGTGGACCGCCGAGGGAGACCTGTTCGAAGGTTGTAACTGTAATCTGCTGTGTCCCTGCCATGTGTCATTTCGGCAGCCTGCCACCAACGGCCATTGCGACACCATCTGGGCGGTTTCCTTCAGCAAGGGCAACTATGGCGGTGTGGATTTGGCTGGATTAAATGTCGCCATCTTTCTGCACAGCCCCGGCCCAATCATGGCGGATGGGGACTGGACCTGTGTGCTATTGGTGGATGACAACTCCTCTCCAGAGCAGGGCGAGGCGCTACAGGCGATATTTTCCGGGACCGAGGGCGGCCCCTGGCAGATCATGTCCCAGTTCTACACGGACGGGAAATACAAAGCGGTCAAGAGGATGCCCTTAGAGATGACCATCGATGGCCGAACCAGGACCATCAGGGCGTCAGACATCTTGTTCTTAGAGATGCAGACTCTTAGGGGCGGCGAGGACCGATCTGGCTTGGTCACGATCCACAATCTTCGCAACGTCATCCACGGGGACGAGCACGTCATGGGTCTCTCCACCTCCAAGGTTGAAGATGAGACGATGACCTGGGAATATCAGGGCCGACACGGCCTCTACAGCAAGTTCAACTGGTCGGGGTCTTAAACGCCGGCCACCCGGTCTACGTAGACCTGCCCTTCTTTCATCACCAGGCGTACCCGCTCTTTGTCTTGCAGGACGGTTATGTCGGCCAAAGGGTCCCCATCGACCACTACCAGATCAGCGAACTTGCCGGGTTCCGCTGTGCCGATGCTGTCTTGTAAGTCCAGGCATCCGGCAGCCCAACCGGTGGCCGCGACCAGGGCCTGCATCGGCGTCATTCCGGCCGCGACCAGTAACTCGAGTTCCTTTGCGTTGTTGCCGTGTTCCCAGCCTCCCGCATCGGTCCCGGCGACCACTTTCACCCCTGCAGACAGCGCCTGTTGCACCGTGTCTATGTGTTGCTGCCGGAATCCCGTGGCCTCCTCCCGGGCGTGGGAGTTGCCCTGGGTGGCGTGGAAAGTGAAAACCGTGAAGGTTGGCACCAGGTAGATGCCCTTGTCGGCCATCATTTTCAGCAGGTCGGGCTCCGACGCCAGCAGGCAGCCGTGTTCGATGGAATCCACTCCGGCTTCAATGGCGGTGCGAAGCCCGGGTCCGCCCAGGGCATGACAGGCCACCGTCTTGCCGTGGATGTGGGCCTCGTCGACCAGCGCTTGGGTCTCCCCAGCATTGTAGGAGCGGGTCGTGCCGCTCTGGGTCTGGCGGCCGAATCCAGTGTTGAAGAATTTGATCACATCCGCGCCGGCCCGAATCACTTGGCGGACCATGGCCCGCACTTCATCCGGCCCGTCGGCGATTCCCCCGGGTAGGTTGGGGTCGGGCGACGTTGGTTGGTGGTGTCCCGAGCCGCTGGAGCGGTCTTGGGTTCCTTGGGTAGGCGATAACGGGCTGGTGGCGATCTGTAACCGTGGCCCAGACACCAGATCCTGGTCCACAGCTTGCTTGTAGCCCACATCCAGCCAACCACAGTCGCGGATGGCAGTGTAGCCCGATAACAAGGTCTCTTCCATGACTTTGGCCACGCGCAACACCCGGGCGCTCCGTGGCTCGGCCCGGCCCCAGCGGCCCATCAGGTCGTAACCGAATGACGTCAGGTGGTCGTGGCAGTCGATCAGTCCCGGAAGTAGCGTGAGGCCGGTTATGTCAACAACCCGGCAGTCTGGCGGCAACGCCACCGCTTCCCGTTGCCCGACGGCCTCAATACGACCTTGGTCGTTGACCAAAACCGTGGCGTTGGGGATGGGCGGACCACCGGTCCCATCGATCAGCGTTCCGCGGGTGAGGGCTAACATGGGTATAAGCCGCGTATCCGGGCTATAGTACCTGCCAGAAACGGCGGCCGTTCTCGCGGACGATCTTGCCGAAGCCCGGTGCCGCCAGGTGAACGGCAGCCACCGGGATACCCTCCCGTTCCAGCCGGTCCACTATCTCGCGACGCGTGATTCGTGTCTGGGTAGGGTCGATATCGGCGCGGGATACCCAATCAATATTCTCGATCTGGGCCGTGTTATGGAGCACGTCGCCCAACACGAGACCTCCATGCCCTTGTGACGAGATGATGAGGCTCATATGTCCCGGAGAATGGCCGGGAGTTGCCAGCGTTTTGATCTCACTGGTGATCTGGTGGCCGTCTTCCATCAAGGTCAAAACACCTAGGTCTTGTAGCGGGTAAACACATTCCGGGGCATTGGGATACCGGTCTTCCATGAACGCCGGGTTGTGGCAGGCTTCCCAGTCCTTAGCGCCCAAGAAATACTGGGCGTTGGGGAACGTGGGAGAGTACTTGCCGTCGTTGGAGACTAGGTTCCAGCCTACGTGGTCCCGGTGAGCGTGGGTCATGACCACCATGTCCACGTCTTCGGGACTGGTTCCATGGGTTTTCATATCGTCCAAAAGATTACCCCAAGGGGTTTCCGGAGTCTGCTTGGGGCCCAATCCAGTGTCAACGGCGATGGTGTGGCCGTCCGATTTGATCAGGAAACAGGCCAGGTTGAAACTGACGCCGTGGTCGGCGTTCAGGTGCTCTTCCGGCCATTCATCTTCTGGGACGGACGGGAAGAAGTTACAGAGGTCGAACGACAAGAGTCCGTCCGACAATGAGGTGATCTCCACGTCGCCGATGGTCAACTTATTACTTGGCAATTCGACACTCCTGATTGCTGACTGATGTAGCCTGAGGGCAGATTATAAGCGTGGGCAGTCACAGAGGCAATCACGCGGGAAAAGCCCAGGGGATTGGGCTATTTCGTCATCCCCGGTGGTCAGCGACGATGCGGCCTTCCTTCAACACCAATTGAAGCTTCCGCACATTCTCTATGTCGGCCAACGGGTTGTCCGCGACGACTATCAAATCGGCCAGCTTGCCCGGCTCCACCGTGCCCAGTTCCGGACCCACGCCACACATCTCGGCGGCGTTCTTAGTGGCGGCAGTCAGCGCTTGCCAGGGTGTGGCCCCGCACTTGACCCACAGGCCCAGTTCCAGCAATGCCGACTCATGCATGGGCGAGATGTCCGAACCCAGGGCCATCTTGACGCCGGCGGACAAAGCTTTCTGGAAGGACTTCCGGTGTTCCTCCGCCGCCGCATCGGCCCGCACCACTAGGTCCGGCGCTAGCTGCTTGCGGGCGGCCCAAGCCTTCTCGTACTCGGTGGTAGCCAGGCTAGGCGAGAGCTGGCTAATACTGAGGGTGGGAACGTACCAGGTGCCACTGCTGACGAAGTCCGTGATGCAGTCCTCGTCGGTTATGTAAGCGTGCTCAACGGTGTGGGCGCCCAGCTTGATGGCCATCTTGACCGCCTCCGGGTTGGTGGCGTGGGCCATCACCGGGAAGTTTCGTTGGCGGCACAGGGCAAACGCGGTCTCGATCTCCTCGGGCAGCAGGAATGACTCGGTGTGCCGGTCCCAGCGGGGCCCCATGATTCCGCCGGAGAGGTTCAACTTGATGTGGTCAACGTCGTGTTTCATCTGGTCACGAATGGCCTCGGCGTAGCCGTAAGGGCCGTCGCACTCTCGGGCGTGACCTGAGGTCAGGAAGTGGCCGCCAGTGGTGGTCAAGAAATGACCGCAGGCAAAGACCCTGGGCCCGGCCGGACCCGGCCCTGAAAACGCCCGCCGCCAGGCCACGTCCATCCAGTTGCTGGCCCCGCCGCTACGCACAGCAGTCACGCCAGCCTCGATCATGCCCCGTTGCAGATTCTGGCCGAAGTCGGCTGTGATCTGGGCTACTGTAGTGCCCGCCGGAACAGGGTGCTGGGGATGGATGTGGCAGTCCCACAGCCCTGGCAGCAGGTACGCACCTTCCAGGTCTATAAGACGGTCATCGGCCGCGCTGGCTGGCGGGCCGCCGTCCCGGACCTCCAGGATGCGCCCGTCCTCGATGACCACAGTGGCCTGGGCCTTGAGATCGGCGTTCACACAGTCGATAACGTTGCAGTTGGTCAGTATCAGGCGCAAAGCGTTTGCTCCTATTTAAGATTTACGCACCGGGCGGGGTCGGCCTCGGCCAGAACGGCGGCTGGGTGCCCGGTGTGGATGTAATCGGCCAGGAGTTTGCCCGACATCGGCCCGCGCCCGAACCCCGAGGAAGCCAGGCCGGTCAGGACGAACAGGTTCTCGAATTGCGATACCTTGCCGATGATCGGCTTACCGTCCATCGAAAAGGGCATTATCCCGGCCCAGGTGCGGGCGATGGGCAACCTACTCAAGAGAGGAAACACCTCTGTTGCTTGGCCCCGGTTGACCTCGATGCCGGTGGCGTCGGGAGTATAGTCGTACCCGACCATCTGGCGGTCTCCGCCGAAGACGATCTCCCCGTTCCTGGTCTGGCCTCCGTAGAGGTGCCGGGTTACTCGGGTATCGCCCCGGTGGGTTATCTCCGGAGGATAATTTTCGTCCGAATCTTGATTGCTCCAATCAAAGGGTGATTCCATGGACCCGCTCAGGTGGAAGATGCTGGGCGGGACCGGTTCGGTGGCCCACATCTGGCCCTTGATGGGCGCAACGGGAATCTCGATGCCCAGCATGTCGCCCACCGGCCTGGACCACGCTCCTACCGCCAGCACGAGGGTTTTGGCCCTGAATTCTCCCTGGCTGGACCGGACCTGCCATGAGGCGTCTGGTTGCTGGGTCATGGCTTGGACATCGTGACCGGTCTTGATGTCGGCGCCCAAGGCGGCGGCGGCTTCTCCGAAAGCCACCGTGGCTTTTGTGGGGTTGGCCCGAGCGCGTTTGCTCAGGAACATGAACCCGGCCAGAGCTCCCGATGCCTCAGGCTCGATGGCGCGGGCCTCCCGGGCGGTTAGAAACTCGGCGTGATAGCCCTCCGACTGGAGCCGGAGTACCCGGTTCTTCACGTAGTCCGCCTGCTCGGCCGTGTGTATAGCCTGCAAGCCGCCCGGAGCATGGAATTCGATGTCGTAGCCCATGTCCAGTTGGAGCGTCTTGAAGATCTCGAAGCTGCCCGCGGTCAGGTACGCCTGCAAGTCGGGGTTATTGCCCCAACCCAGTCCGCCTAGTCCGCCGGCGTTGACGCCCGACGCCTCGCCGGCGATCTCCCCCCGCTCCAGCAGTGTGACCCGTTCGCCGAGTTGCGCCAGGTGAAACGCGGTGGCAACNCCACAGATGCCGCCGCCAATAATTAGAACATCAGACTCATTTGAGTTGGCCAATTTTGGTTTCAAACCTCATTAANTAAAGGTGAGCCAATCATATGCGGGGGCATCGGATGGGTCAATGAGCCGGCCNTCCCGTTATTCCAGAGAAGGCTGGGATCCAGGATGGTCTAGCACGATGATNCTCGACTCCCGCAACCAATCTGGATTCTGGCNTTCGCNAGAATGACGANAACAATCCCCTCCCGTGTGNGAAGGGAAGGGTTAGGGTGGGGGCGGTAGCCCTAAATCAGTCAGCAAACATCCGCNAGATGTATTTGTATGGATTCCGGCCTTCACCGGAACGACGAAAAAGGGCCTTGCCGGTATCGGCAAGGCCCTTTCTCTAGCCACTGCTATGTCCGAACCCTAGGTAGCGGGTTCCGGGGTCAGGTCGCTGAGGTCTTTGACCTCTATGTTGGAGACCAGGACTGTTAGGTCGTCCAGGCGGCGGACTTCAAATTCCATGAAGTCGTCGTCCACGACCATGTACTTGGAGACCACTTCCCAGATCTCCTTCTTCATGTCCTCCAACTTCTCCGGGGCCAGCTCCAGCCGGTCCTGGATCAGCACCAGTTTGAGGCGCTGTTTGGCGGTATCCTTGGACAGGGCCTCGGTGGCCTGGTCCAGTTCGTTGCCGCTGATATTAAAGAGCCAACGCAGTAGTTCACGCATGAGAGTAGGCCCTCCCGCTCATGCCGACCATCCCCTTGAACTTGGAGAACAGGCCGGTTTTGGGTTCCAGGTCCATCAACGGGACATCCTCGCCGTCCACCCTGGCCGCGATCCTGAGGAACGCTCCACCGGCGGCTGACTTGGGGTTGTGGACCACCGGGATGCCACGGTTGGCGGCCACCACGGTGTGCTCGTCGGCGGGCACCAGACCGATGACCTCAACGGCCAACAGGCTCTCCACGTCTTTCTGGTCCATCATGTCGCCGCGCTTGACCATCTCCGCAGCGATGCGGTTGATGATGAGCTTTGGCCGGTGCAGTCCCGAAGACTCNANCAGACCGATGACCCGGTCGGCGTCACGGATGGCTGAGACCTCCGGGGTGGTCACGATGATCGCCTCTTGGGCGGCGGCGGTCGCGTTTTTAAAGCCCTGCTCGATGCCGGCGGGACAGTCTATCAAGACGTAGTCGAACTCTTTCTCAAGTTCGGCGCACATCTCGCGTAGCTGCTCCGGCGAGATGCTGTTCTTGTCCCGGGTCTGGGCCGCGGGGATCAGGAACAGTTCGTAGTCGTGCTTGTCGCTGATCATGGCCTGGTTCANCTTGCAGTCGCCTTCGATGACGTTCACCAGGTCGTAGACGATGCGGTTCTCCAGACCCATAATGACGTCCAGGTTGCGGAGGCCGATGTCGGTGTCGACCACCACCACCTTGTGGCCGCGCATGGCCAGGCCGGTGCCGATGTTGGCGGTTGCGGTGGTCTTGCCCACCCCTCCNTTGCCCGACGTTATTACGATGGTCTTACCCGTCATAAGGTACTCCTTTGTTATATCTCGCAAACCGGCCCGCGAAGGGCGCTACGTGGATGGAACGGCTCCGCACATAGGCGATCATGGGGCCGGAGGTTGACGAATTTGATTTGCGCTTTGCCGAAGCGGGCGCTACACCCAGGTATTTGCCGATCTGGAACCGGGTCGAAGGGAGGTTCAGCGCGATTATTACAGCCTTGTTGTCGCCCGCGGCCCCGGCNTGAACCCATCCCTTGAGAGAACCCAACACAACTATGTCGCCATCGGCCCGGATCTCCGCGCCGGGGTTAACGTCCGCCAGTACAACCACGTCGCCATGGTGGCTTAGGGACTCGCCCGAGCGGAAGGTGGACTTGATGAAGAGGGCCTCGGTGATGTTCCGGTTGCGGGTCCCGTTCTTGTTGTGCTTGGCCTTGAGGCTCTCGATGATCGATTCGACGGCGCTCACGGACTCGGCAGCGGTTTCCCCTGCCGGTTCTTCCATCGTCACGGGCGCAGTTTCAAGCACAGTTTCAGGGAGAACAATCTCATTGTGCGCGGGAGGCGGGGCCGGGGTCTTGGCGGGTGAGNCAGCTGGTGTGGTTTCCACNGATTTGGCTTCTATNTTGAGATCGCCGCTATCCAGAGAATCTGGCGAGAACCAGAATCGAGTCACTGTGAGGCCAGATCTGGTCTCGATGATCGACTTGATCTCGGTCAGTTCTTCCCGGGCGAGCATCCGTTGACCGACGTTGATAGTGATGTCGCCTTTGGACCATAGACTGCCCTGCGTGGACAGGTATTCTCGCAGCTCTGCCGCAACCACATCGAAGGAGGCCTTCTCGTCAATAACAAAGGCCACGTCGGTGCCTCTGGCTATGACCTGCACTACGCCGGTCTTCAGCAAGGTGCCCCCGTGACCATGAAGTGATTCCCAGATGACATCTCGTCCACCACACTCTCTTCCACTTTATGTCACCACGATTATTTCAGCCGGAGAGGCTCCGGCACAACATTTTCTTGGTCATATTTTAAACAAATTTTAATATTATGTCGAATNATGAGCCTATGTGTCGCTAAACAGAGACAATCTAGGCNTGAAAAGCAGAGTGAATTGACCCATAAATAAAGCGTCCCCANGAGTTCTCACCCTGAGTGACGGCTTCAAATACCCGATTAATACGAAACCATGCGACTCTAATGAGCCGAGTTCATCAACCGAAGGTAAAACCCCGTTTNACCGCCCGCCTAGTCCCTCGTGCCGAATAGCGCCACTGAGCAGGTGAAGGAGCCGGGGCGGCCGCCCAGGTTATGGGTCAGGCCCAGGGTGGGGTCTTTGAGCTGGCGTCCTTCGGCTTTACCCTGTAGCTGCTTGTAGACCTCGTAAATCATACGTATGCCGCTGGCCCCGATGGGATGGCCGAAGCATTTTAGGCCGCCGTCGGTGTTCACCGGCAGTTCACCCTCCAGACTGAAGGTACCTGCTGCGACATCCTCGCTGGCGTGGCCCCGGGGACTGAACCCCAGGTCTTCGTAGATGATCAGCTCCGTGATGGTGAAGCAGTCGTGGACCATGGCCAGGTCGATCTCCTGGCGGGGGTCAGAGANNCCGGCTTCCTGGTAGGCGGCCTGGCTGGCCCGNACCGACTCCGGAAAGTGGGTGAAGTCCCAGTCATTGCGCATGATGCCGTAGGCGCCCACGGAAAGTCCGATGCCTTTGACCAAGATATAGTCGTCGCGGAAGGTCTTGGCTATCTCGGGCGTGGTGATGATCGCGGCAGCCGCCCCGTCAGACACACCGCAGCAGTCGAACAANCCCAAGGGCCAGGCAACCATGGGCGCGTTAGCCACCTGTTCCGCGCTGACCTCGCGCTGGAAGTGGGCCTTGGGACTCATGGTGCCGTTGTGATGGTTCTTGGAAGCGATCTGGGCCAGGGTCATCTTCCCTTCTTCATAGGGGATGTCATATTGGTGGAAATAGCGGGTGGCGGCCANGGCGAACTGGGAGGGCGGTGGCACCGGAGGATTGACGTCGGCGCCGGCTGGTTCGGCCACTGCCAGACCGGAGAAACCCGAGTCCTTGAGCTTTTCCACGCCCACGGCCAGAACGATGTCNTAGATACCGGCGGCCACGGCGTAGCAGGCGTTGCGGAAGGCGTCGGTGGCGGTGGCGCAGGCGTTCTCGACCCGGGTGATGGGGATATANTCCAGCTTCAGGGCCGCGGCCAGGGGTTGCCCCGTCCTAAACGAACCGACAGTGCCCAGCCAGGCGGCTTGGACGTCCTTGCCCTCGATGCCAGCGTCCTCGAATGCCTCGTAGGCGGCTTCGACGATCAGGTCGGAGGAACTGGAGTCCCAACGNTCTCCNAACTTGCTGCAACCCATGCCGATGACNGCAACCCGNTCCTTGATCCCGCTCATGNTGTTCTCCTATTTCCTATCGCCTTAAGGCAATTATAACGCCTGATATCTAAGCGGCCCGGCGCAAGGGCACCGCTTTCCAGTAGTAATTGTGNATCCCGTTGACCACCCGCAGCTTACGGAAGCTCATCTCCACCTGGAGGCCGATCTGGACCTCCGTGACCTCCCGGTCGGTCATCATGCAGAGGACCCGACCCCCCGGCTCAAANTCCACCACGACCACCGCCAGGGGTGTGTCCACGGTCCCGGCCAGGTAGTCCAGCGAGTAGGTAAATATCGTGCCTAACTTGTCGCTGAGCCTGATGGGGGTTGAATCGTCCCTGGCCTGGCACTCGACGCAGATCTGTTGCGNTGGGTACTGCACGTAGCCGCACTGGTTACAAACCCCGCCGTGGAACTTGATGTTCTGGTCGCTCTCCCGCCACATGGCAGTGACCGATGGCGACTGGGCCTGGGGNCGTCTTGAAGAAGAATCGGTGAGCCAGACGTCCCGCCATTTTGCGTAGGTCTCGTAGCTGTCCAACACCTGGCCCGAGTCCAGATAACCCGAAACACCCAACCCGGTCCTGGCTTTGCCTATCTTGGATGTGGTGCGGAAGCCCAGCACATCGCTGCCGTCGCCGTAGGACACGGTGAGCAGCAACTGGTCCGGAGACCCATCCTCCAGGGCCCCGGCCAACAACATCAAAGGAAAGGCCGTGCCGATGTTGCCCATGCGGCCNAACAGCGGGTCTTGCACTTGCTCCGGCTGGAACCCCAGGTGCCGCGCCAACTGACTGTGACGGCGGGCGTCGGGGGAGTACAGNGCCAGTTTGGCGACATCTTTAACGAATACGCCTTCTTTTTCCATGAACCCCGAGACAGCCTCGCCCATGATCCTTTCCAGACCTTCCTCGATGGCGAAACGGTCCTCCCAGGAGCGGACGAACTGGTCTCCGGCGCTGCGCCAGGTGTCCATCATGTTCTCGGTGATGGCGTGGGACCCGGCCTGTTCAGCGATCAATTCCTCATTGGAGACGATGAAGGCCACCGCCCCGTCTCCGGAGTTACGCTCGGCTTCCCCTTTGGGCGCGCCTTGGCGGTTGTCACTGGCTACCACCAACACGTGCTTGGCCGAACCGGCNGCGACTGAATCCAGGGCCGATTTCAGGGCGGTGGTGCCGGCCCGCAGTACATCGGTGATGTCAGCGGTGAAGATGTCCCGCCTCAGGTCCAATGCAGTGGCGATAATAGAAGCGCACTGTTTCTCGGCGTAGGGCGGGGTGGTGCTGGCGAACAGCAACCCGTCGATGTCCTGACGTTCATAGCCCTTGAGGCAGTCGATGGCGGCCGCCACGGCCATGCTGACGCTGTCTTCGTCGAAGTTGGCGACGGAGCGTTGACTGGCCGATTCCCAGCCATCGGTCTCCGCGCCCAACCGATACCTCGGGACATAGGCCCCATATGCCGAGATTCCTGCCAAATCGCACCTTCTATGACGAGGCTATTCTAGCCTGATTTTCGCCATGCTAGCAGCTTGCCGAAATTGATGTCAACGCGCGCGGCCTGAGTCTGGGCCGTGCGTGCCCCAAGCGTGCCCTATGATACAATCGAAATCTGTAATGTGATTGCCACGGAGCTTGAACCCTCCCCGATTTGGAGGAGCCATCCTCCGCTTCTCGGTAGTAGTGAGAACCCGTGTCCAAGATTCCAATTATCCGTCGCTACAAATCCTTTGCCACGTTGGTTGCGACCGTGTTGGCCGTGGTCTTGCTGGTGGTGGTTGCCTGTTCCGGTAGCGACAATGGTATTGACGGGGACACCGCCATCGATGGCCTCCCGCCTGAGTTCCAGCGCCTAAGTGAGGTGTGGGAACTGCTGAACCGTGAGGCGATCGACGGCGAAGATATAGACCCCTTGATCATGGCTGACGGCGCTATCCGCGGCATGCTGAGGGCCTTGGACGACCCCTATGCAGGGTTCCTAGACCGTGAACAATTCTCCTTGGAAAGCGAGGATATCCGCGGTTTCTTCGGAGGTATCGGCGCTGAAGTCGGCGTCCGCGATGGGGCAATCATCATTCTTTCACCAATGCCCGATGCCCCTGCCGAGGTTGCGGGAATCAGGGCCGGCGACGTGATCCTCGAAGTCGATGGTGAGAGCATTCGGGGTCTCAGCCTTCTGGAAGTCGTCCAGTTGATACGGGGAGATAGGGGAACCAAGGTAACTCTGTTGCTGCGGCACCTGAACAGCTCCGAACCTGTTTCCATTGAGATTGAACGGGACATCATCAATCTGGAGAGCGTCACTTTGCTGATGCAGGTGGGCCGCATCGGACACCTGCGCCTATCCGGCTTCACTGGCACGACCAACGACGACCTGGAAGATGCTCTGGAGCGGTTCGAGCGTAGTCAAGGTATCGGACTGGTGTTAGACCTGCGAAATAACCCAGGTGGACTGGTGTCTTCCGTTGTCGATGTGACCAGCCAGTTTATCGGGGACGGTCTGGTGCTGTATCAGATCGACGCCAGGGGAAACCGCCGCAACTGGGATGTCAAGTCCGGCGGAAAGGCGCTGGAGATCCCCATGGTCGTCTTGGTCAATGAATTCAGCGCTAGCGCCAGTGAGGTCTTCACCGGAGCGATCATCGACAATGACCGGGCTACGGTCATCGGCACCACCACCTTCGGCAAGGGGAGCGTCACCAACCTGTGGCCCCTGGACGACGGGTCGGGAGTGAATTTCACCACCGCCCGCTGGTTCACTCCCAATGGCTCGTTGATTGAAGGCGAGGGACTCACGCCGGATGTGATGCTCGAACCATTGAAAGAAGACGAGGACGAAGACCTGCAACTAGACCGGGCGATCGAGATTTTGAAGGAACAACTTACCATGGGCGGCTAGGCGTCGGCCAGCCCTCGAGTACTTGGATAGAAAGTGAAAGGCAGTGGCGAAGAAAAGGGCGTCGACTCCAACCGTCCCGGCGAATAAGAAAGCGGACCAACAGAAGCCCGCTGCTAAAGACTTTCGCCCTGTGGCAAGCAATCGCCGGGCCCATTTCAACTACGAGATACTGGACCGCTACGAAGCCGGACTCCTGCTGACCGGCACCGAGATCAAGTCCATCAGGGCCGGAAAGATCGACCTCTCCGACGCCTATGCCAGGGTCAACGACGGCGAGATGTGGCTCCACAACGCCTACATCGCTCCATACGACCCGGCTAGCCTCAATAACCACGACCCCAAGCGCAACCGCAAGCTGCTGCTGCACCGCGCCGAGATACTGGAGATGGCCGCCGCGGCAGCCGAGCGAGGCCTGACCATCGTGGCTTTGCGCGTCTACATCAAACACCACGTGGCCAAAGTCGAATTGGGCATGGCCCGGGGCAAACGCCAGTACGACAAACGCCGAGCCATCATCGACCGTGACATGGACCGCGAAGCCCGCCGGGCTATGGGCGCCAACAGAGAATAGGCTCCTTTACTTTCTTGGACTCTATTCGCGCAAACGTTCCGTTTCAAGTTGAGTGAGCGTTTTTCCTCTCATGGTGACGATGTGTACGCAATTACTCCGCTCAGGTTCACGCTAGAGAGGACGTTTGTTCGTATATTCTGATGGATATGAACGGTCCGGTGGTAGCGCGCGTCGTTCTGGACACCGAATGCAATCCCACGGTATTACATTACGATTGCTGTCGGTGTACAAGACAGAAATAGCGTCCACCGTTCGGAACGTAGAGGCCAGTGGTTTAAATCCGTGTGTATAGGCTATTTTTTAAGAAGTACTTCAGACGGAACGCCATATTCAATGATGCTCGCTTCCATTGTGTCGAGTAGGTGGAGATTCCACGCTTAAAACCATGAATCCATTTAGCATGGTCTCTCAATTAAGGGGGGTTTTTATGCTTAAAAATTGGTGACCCGCTCTGGGTCGAATCGAGAACTTACGGAAAATGGATTGGTATTTACCATAGGATGAAGAAATTATGCAGGGTTACTTTAGAGTCATACTCGACGTAGTGAATAGATACGCCGAAGAGTACAATGCTGCCTCCTTCATTATAGGTAAACGGTCACGTGATTTTCAGGTCAACACGGCCAGTCTTATTGCTAGACGTTGATCCTTATTTTGCATCGCCTACCTCCGATGTTACTTGACGTCGGTCACCTATTATCAGGGCTTCCACCAGAGCTCCCGCTGCCCTGACCCTTGTCTTGCCTGGATGATTTGCCGAATACGGAGCTAGATCCAGTTGTTTATTCGTTGGAGGATTAAATTGGGCCAAAAAGCGATGCGGTCATCACTATAAAGAATCAAGCTTACCGGAACGTTTCGAAACACTGAACACGGGGAAAATCCCAGTCTATCCATATTCTTTTGTTTAACCAGGCGGTCTGAGCCGGAATTAAAGCTTGACATCACTGAACGTATCTATTATGTTCTCGCATAATTAATATGCTTAGCCTGTTATATAGCAGTAGTTAAGCAGCTTTATCGTTAATAGTGTCAGAAACATATAGGTAAAGCCTTGCTATTATCGTCACTATACAAATAATCAATCTAAGATTTCACCTGCTTCTGTCGCTAGGAGGCAGACACGGAATCATAGACAACTTGAAATCTGGAGGAGATGTGACCATGTTCAACAGTTCACAAAACCATGGGGTTTACTTACTTACGTTCCTGTTGCTGTGCCTTTTCTTGTTGGTGGCCTGTGGATCGTCGGCAACGGAGGCACCTCAAGCAGCTGCCCCAAAAGCTGCTGCGCCGAAAGCTGAGTCGAAAGCACCAGTTAAAGTAGCAGGAGTTACGAAGGCAGCGCCTACTGCTAAACCTGCGGCGGCTAAGGCGTCGGCAGCCAAAGTGAAGCCGGCGGGAACCTTAACGGTGGGCCAGAAGGAATTGGGAACGTTCCAAGGGCACCCCGCATTGGCCGTTAACCCTGCCCTTTTCGTTCAGCAGACGGCTCCCATCAGCGAAGGGCTAGTGACCATCAACATCGACAAAGAGGTTGAAGGCTGGCTAGCCGAGTCCTGGAGCATCTCCGACGATTTCAAGACCTGGACTTTCAACCTCAGAAAGGGGGTTGAGTTCCACAAGGGCTACGGCGAGATGACCGCCGCAGATGTGATCTATTCCTACCAGGAAGGATGGGGTGTCAATCCATTGCATGCCAGGACCCCAGACTTCAAAGGCTTCTGGACGGCTGAAGGTGGCAGTGTCACCCAGGTCGACGACTATACAATTGATGTCCATACTGGCATAGCATTATCGGAATTGGTGACATTAGAGAACTGGTTGGCAAAAACTCCTTCCGGCTCCTCCAACTGGGTAGTGAGCAAAGCCCAGTCTGATGAGATCGGTCTTGAAGCAGCCAACCGTGACATCTCCGGCACCGGGCCCTGGTCTATGGAAGAGCACCGTGAAAACGAGTTCTGGCGCATGGCGGCAGTTGAAGACCATTGGGACCAGACGCCGGCCTTCGCGGAGCTGATCTTCAAAGAGATTCCAGAGGAGTCGTCACGTATCGCCGGATTCCAGACCGGCACGCTGGACACATTCCTGATGGCCTTTGACTCCATCCCAGAGATCGAAAAAGTGGAAGGGGCGAAGTTGTTATCGGTGTCCAACGCCATCGACTACGCCATCAACTTATACGGAGGCTACTATACGGAAGCCTCTAAGCCCGACACCGAAAACCGGTCGTCCTACGATCCCGAGGTGCCGTGGATCTCCAGCGATTGGCATACAGACTCCCCAGAGTGGGAGAACGCCCGCAAGATACGGCAAGCCTTGGGGCTCGCCATCGACCGGGATACCATCATCGAGACCCTGCTCAGAGGGTTTGCCGACCCGATCAAACTTTGGTTCTGGGGCAACCACGGATCGCAGATCGATGGCGACTGGGAATACAACCCAGAACGTGCCAAGCAGCTTCTCTCCGAGGCCGGCTACCCCGACGGTTTCGACATCACGCTCACACCATCGTTACGCGGCGCTCCCGCTGAAGTGGAGGCGTGCGGTGCGATAGCGCAGATGTGGGGCGACATAGGGCTAAACGTAAAATTGCAGAGTCTCCCCTATTCCACTCTGCGGCCCACGATGGTCGCCCGCACATACCAGGGGGCCACCTGCCACGCCGCTGGCGCCCGGATCGTAACGGTCGGAGCTCAGAATCTGATCACCGAGAACGCAGCGTGGAATGCTGGCGCGAGCCACCCTTGGATGGAAGACATCATGCCCAGGATCAGCTCGGCCGTAGACCCGGTGGACTTGGTTCGACTGGAATCGGAGCTGGGCAATTGGCTCTTCGACAATGCACTCACCTACATTGGGCTCTACAGCGTTGGCGCTGTATGGCCGGTGGGTCCGCGCATCGAGGAATGGAAGGCTGATATCAAATTCACGGACCTCAGAAACATCAATGGGTATCAGTACATCAAGCACCGCTAGGACCATAGCAAGTAGGGCCGAGAAGCCCTAGGACGGCGACAACCTCCAAGCCGGACGCATTTCTGACGATGTGCGTCCGGCTTGGACATTCACCTCTGTGCCGACCAGATATCGACGGCCTTCGATTGGAGATGTAAGGGCATGCAGAAGTTCTTGGTGCGCCGCTTCTTAGTAGCCATCGTTACTGTTGTGGTCGTCTCACTGGTGATCTTCATCATGAGCAGGGCCGCCGGTGATCCTCGTGCCCTCCTGCTTGATGACTACTCCACTATGGAGGACTGGGACCGGATGGGTGAGGCCCTGGGGCTGGACAAGTCCTATTACCAGCAGTACGGAATATTCATCAAAGACGCATTACGGGGAGAATTCGGTGAGTCGATCCAACAGGGGCGGCCCGCCATGCACATCGTGCTGGAACATCTTCCCGCCACTCTTCAGCTAGCGGCGGCCTCGTTCGCGCTATCTCTGCTGATCGGCGTTCCGCTGGGTATCATATCGGCGGTTAAGAGAGGCAGCCTTGTCGACCAGTTCGGCAGGGCCGTGGCCCTCGTCGGTCAATCGGCGCCGCCTTTCTGGCTGGGAATAATGCTGATGTTCTTCTTCTCAGTTCACCTTGGCTGGGTACCACCGTTCGGCCGTGAAGACCCNCGGGGCGTAATTCTCCCAGCCATCACGCTGGGCTGGTTCTATGCGGCTGCCAACTTGAGGTTGATTCGCTCGGCGATGCTAGANGTNCTGGACTCCGAGTACATCAAATTGGCNCGCGCCAAAGGAGTGCCCAGCAGAANTATCATNCTTAAGCACGCCTTGCGAAANGCCGTTATACCGGCGTTGACCTTTGCGGGCGTTACTCTTGGNGCNCTGGTTACTGGCTCCCTGGTTACGGAGACTGTGTTCGCCTGGCCCGGACTCGGCAAGCTTGCCGTGGACGCTTTGTTCGGCCTTGATTATGCCCTCCTCCAGGCGGTAGTCATCGTATTCACTCTCTTGTACGTGACCGCGTCCTTCCTGGTAGACGTCCTATACGCGGTGATAGACCCACGTATTCGTTACACATAAGGTCCTGGAGCGAAGAACAGATGGCATCCCAAGAAATCACAGATATCCTCGCACCCCCAAAAAGACGACTCATCAGCTTGCCAGGTATCTGGCGCGCACTCCGCGTATGGCCCATCGTGCCGGTCTTTCTGCTCTCCCTGGTGCTTGTTTCGGGCATCGCAGCGCCATGGGTCGCTCCCCACGACCCAGACCGGGGCAACCTGAGGGAGCGTAATCTGCCGCCCTTCTGGTCCGGCCCTGAAACCGCGCTAAAAACAGTTGCAGACAACGTCGCCTTGGAAGAACAAGGAAGGTTGATAACCCTGAGGAAAGCCCAGGAGATAGACCCGCAAGCCGCCGTAGGCGATACGATAGACATTGAGATCTCGGGCGGCGGCAGCACCAAAAACCTGCTGGGCACCGACCAGTTGGGCAGAGACCTATTGTCCCGCGTGATCTACGGCGCCCGCATATCTCTGGTAGTGGCTGTGGTGACCCTGGGTGTCGGCGGCACCATCGGGGTGACCCTGGGACTGGTCGCCGGTTGGTACGGAGGCTGGGTGGACGAACTGATCATGCGGTTCGTCGATGTCATGCTCTCCCTGCCTCTGATCTTGGTTGCCTTGGTCCTTGTGGTGACCCTGGGTCAGTCCTTCTCGATCATAGTAACCGTGCTTTGCCTTTTTATTTGGCCGCGTTTCGCCCGTCAGATCCGTGGCGAAGTGTTGCAGCTAAAGACACAAGACTATGTGGCGTTGGCCAAGGTGTCCGGGGCCTCGACACTGAGGATACTCTTCGTCCATATCTTCCCAGGTACCATCAACACTCTTATCGTAGTGGCCACGCTGCAGATCGGTATTGTTATCCTTCTGGAATCTGTGTTGAGCTTCCTGGGGGCTGGTGTCCCCCCGCCCACCGCGGCTTGGGGTTCCATGGTAGCGGAGGGACGTGACCGGCTAGCCGGATACTGGTGGATCTCCACCTTCCCCGGTTTGGCGATAATGCTCACCGTGATGTCGCTGAACCTCTTCGGCGACTGGCTCCGGGACAAGCTTGACCCACGGCTACGCCAGATGAACTAGGCCGCTCCGGCGGAACACTTCATAGCAAAAACAGAAAGGCCCCAGACTCATCTCGAGTCTGGGGCCTTTCTTTCGGGTTCCAGTGAGCGTCAGCCGTATAGTTCCCGGCGGGTCTCATCAAGCAAGGCCCGTTCCTCGGCGCTCAATTCGGGGAACCCTGGCGCCTTCGGCCTGATTCCGCCAGTGAAGTCAGGCGGCCGTTTCTCCAAGAATGCCTTACGCCCTTCGTCACCGTCGGTGGTGAGTTGGGTGAGCAAGGTGTTAAACAGAGTCTGAACGCGCCAGGCTTCGGACACCGGTATGTCTCGGAACCTGATGGCGAATTCCTTCATCATGCGCACGGCCACCGGCGGCATACCAGCGATACGGTCGGCAATCTCCTCGGCACGGCTGATCAACTGGGCGTGGGGCACGACTTCATTGATCAAGTTGATCCGCAACGCCTCTTCGGCGTCGAAGGACTCGTCGGTCAGCAGTATCCGCATGGCGTCGGCATGGGAGATCTGCCGCGTCAAGTAACTCGCTCCCGGCCCGTTACCGACCCAGCCCTGGCTTAGCAACGCAAATTTGAACTGGGCGTGTTCTTCGGATGCGATACGAATGTCAGTGGACGTGAGCATCAGGTAGAAACCGGCGCCCGCGGCCCAGCCGTTGATCGCCCCGATAACCGGCTTCCAGATCTGGGGATAGTGGTCTCCCAGACTTCCGTCGGCCCCAATCTTGGCGCCGTTGACCGTTCCAGCCAGCGGCCAGAAGATATTTTCCGTGCGTATCCGATTCAAATCCTCTTCAGAGACGCCCGGCGGCGGGGCCAGGTTGTGGCCGGCGCAGAAGTGCCGGTCTCCCGTGCCGGTGAGTATCGTGACGCGGACATCCCGGTCCTCCCAGATGGTTTTCCAGACCTCGCTGATCTCATCCGACGTCTGATGGTCAAGTATGTTGCCCTTATCGGGGTTATCGATAGTGACGTAAGCGACGTGGCCTTTCTTCTCGTATAGGATGCCCATGATTAATCTCCAATGTGAACCAGTCCGGTATGTCGACCCGGCAATCAGTAGATGATCTGGTCTACAATCATGCGGTCGACTTCGAGTGCTGGTAGACCTAACATCTCTTGATAGACGTAGGCGTTGTGTTGGCCCAGGACCGGCGCTTCGGTAAGGTATGGTTCCGGGCCACCGTCAAGGCGCCAGGGGAGACCCGGCAGGTCCCTCAGTCCGCCGCCATTCGTATGAAGCTCGGTGAAATACCCGGCCTCACGCAGTTGCGGCTCATTGAACACCCTGAGGATGTCTTGGGACGGCCCCGAGGGCACTCCAGCCTGCTGTAGCAGTTGCATGGCCACGTGGTCCTCATGTTGCATCGTCCACTCGGTGATGACGGCGTCCAGATGGTCTTGATGGTCCCTACGGCCCGCCGCGCCTCCGTACAGTGAGTCGGCCGCCAGATCAGGCCGCTGCATCAACTGGCACAGTGAGACCCACTCTGCGTCGCTCGTGACCGCGATCGCGACCCATCGGTCGGCGCCTGCGCAGTGATAAACACCGTGGGGCGCATACCAGTCGTCCCGGTTCCCCAGAGGTTCTTTTACACGCCCGTTCATCTGGTAGTCCAGGATCGCTTCTGGGATGCTAGCGCTCAGGGCCTCAGCCATGGAGAAATCCACGTATTGGCCTTGCCCGGTCACCGCCCGGTGATTCAGGGCGGCGGCAGTGACCATAGCCAACTCCATACCCACCCAGGGGTCGGCCCACAACCCGCCGGTTACCGGCTCCCGCTCTGGATACCCGGAGATGGAGTTCCAGCCCGTATAGTGCTGAAGCAGGCTGCCGTAGGCCACATGGTCTTTGTGCGGACCGGAATGCCCTGTCCCGGAGGAGGCCAGCATGATGATGTCCGGCCTTGCCACCCTGACTACGTCGTACCCCAGGCCCAGGCGTTCTATGACGCCGGCGGCGAAGTTCTCAATCACCACGTCTGAAACGGCGATCAACTGTTTGACCAGGGCCAGACCTTCCGGCGTGGAGATATTTAGCGAGGCGTAAAGCTTGGACTGGTTGTATGCCTGAAATGCCGGACCTCTGGTTGAAGGGTCGGGCCGGCGGGCACTGCCAACTTTGATCACCTCAGCGCCCATAGACGCCAAGAAGCGTGTCGCGGTGGGGCCCGCGATGATCCAGCTTAGGTCGAGTACTCTTATTCCGTGCAGCGGGAGTTCACTCATGGTCTACGCCAAGCTGTCCAGAATTTCGCGGTTGTGCTCTCCCAACATGGGCGCGGGCCGTTCCGTCAGGGGTAGTTGGGAGTTTGAGAACCTATAGGCTGCTCCCGGGTACCTAAGCACGCCGGCTACGGGATGCTCCATCTCCACGAAGAACCCGCGGTGCGCCAGATGTTCGTCGCTGAGCAGATCCTGGACCGTGTTTACCGGGAAGCAGGGGACACGTTGTTCTTGACCCATTCGCGCGATCTCGTGTTTGGAATGGTTGATGCTCCAATCACTGAGGAGTTTCCACAGAGATGGAGAGTTTCTCTGCCGGGCGTCGCGGGTGGCATAGCGTTCGTCTGTGGCCCACGGCGGGCCGCCCATCACCTGGAGCCACCGTTCCCATTGGGCGTCTTCTCTGGGGGATATGGCCACGTAGCCGTCGTTGCAAAGCAATATACCGCCGATGGCGCCGACCATGCCCCCGATAGCCGCCTCTTCCACCTTCGCCAGGTCCCTGGGCGGCGCAGGTCGGCCGTATGCACTGTTGGCCAGGCCACTGATAAGCTGGGTGACCATCGCTTCGAATGACGATATATCGATCCGGCTGCCTTGTCCGGTCATCCGTTTGCGATACAAGGCCATGAGAGTTGCCGTGGCAGCAGCCATGCCGCCCACCAACTCCGCCTGATGCCCGCCGGCTCGTATGGGAGGGTCGCTGTCCGGGTCTTTGACCGCCCCCAACATTCCGTGGGCATGGCCGCTCATGTGGTAAAGGACCAGGTCCGTGGCCTTGAAATCCTTGTAGGGCCCCCGGTTTCCGAAGGGAGTGATAGACGTGAAGACGAGTCCGGGGTTAGTGTTTTTCAGGCTTTCGTAGCCTAATCCGTGCCCTTCCAACGCGTCTGGGGGTGGGTTTTCGATCACGATATCGGCGCCAGCCGCCAGCTTTCGGAACGCCGCGGCCCCATCGGACGAGGACAAGTCCAGGGTTATCCCTTGTTTATTGGCGTTCGTGGCCAGGAAAAGGCCGCTCTTTTCCGGATGCGGTGAATCGCCCGGGAACGGGCCCATGCGGCGCGCAGAATCGCCTTCCGGCGGCTCCACTTTGATTACTTCCGCGCCCATCTGGGCCAGTATCTTGGCGCAATAAGGGCCGGATATTCCCTGTCCCACGTCTAGGACCCTGACTCCTGGCAATAGCCCGTCTGGCATCACCAAGAGACCTGCTGCTCAATCTGGTAGTCGCTCATTATTAGGCGATATTAGCGACGGGCAAATGCAATGTCCACTGACGGGCGTTTCCACACACCGAATTTCAGTTAATATGGCATATCGAAATGCAAAGCAACGATGGCGTTCTCAACGATATCAAAGTTCTCGACTTGAGCCAGGGAGTAGCCGGGCCTTTCTGCGCCAAGTTTCTGGCCGGTTTAGGCGCGGAGGCCATCAAGGTAGAGCCTGAAATGGGCGATCCAGCCCGCGGGGCCGGACCTTTCTTCGGCGACAGCGACGACCTTGAGACCAGCGCTCTTTTCGCCTATCTGAATACCAGCAAAAAGGGGATAACACTGAACTTGGACGTCCCCAGCCAGGCCCAGTCCCTAAAAGAACTGGCCCA
>PBML01000032.1 GCA_002722645.1 Acidobacteriota bacterium | reverse complement strand
GTAGAGCATGAGTTCGATCACAAGCTCGTGTGGCATCTCTCGATCTCGTTCATAGAGCCGGTTGTTCGCCTCCTCGGACGAGATACCTTCTTCGCGCATCTCTGCGAGGTACTCGTTGCTGAAGTCGGTTCCCAATGAGGGCTGCTTCATCGGCTGATCACTGACAGCTGAAGTCAGGAAGATCTTGCCGCCCCAAACGATCGGCGAGGACCAACCAACACCCGATACTTCGGTGACCCACTCAACGTTGTTGGTCGTTGACCACCGCTCCGGCAGCTTTGGATTGTCCGCGACGGGGAGGGAATTGGGCCCCAGGAAGCGAGGCCAATTGTCCGTGGACTTTTCCTTATCCACGACCTCAGCAGCAACGCAGCCCGCCGCCAGCACCAACAGCAGCGTGACGACCGTCAGCTTCAACGACAGGTTGTCCTTCTCTGACTTGCTTAACCTGGGCATGAACACGGTCGCTTCACTCCATCGTCGGCACCCTCAATGGAGATCATGATTGGATGCCTATAGTTACAATAGTTTTCCATTTTATATTTTGGGGAGAGTTAAGCAACGAACTCTATACCTGCGGAAGGTAGCCGGTAAGCAGCCCATCATGTGATGTATTTAAAGCTGGCCGGATCAACCAGTAGATATAAATCCTTGACCGGCTCGCGGAGTAGATGGCGAAGGTGCTAGCGTGCCGTTTCGGTCGGAGCGATTTTAACTCAACGGAGAAGATGTGATCATGGATCAGATTGGCGATACTGCGGCACAGTTCTTCGACGCATGCGAGACCGGCGGTGGGTGGGATGCCTGCGCCCCGTTCTGTCACCCCGACGCGACCTTCTCNGCCCAGGTCGGAGTGCTCGCTGATGTCACCACCTTGGAGGGCTACACTGAGTGGATGAAAGGTATGTTCACCCCNNTNCCCGACGGCAACTACGAGTTGCGGTCGTTCGCCGTGGACGCAGAGCGCCAGAATGTCNCCGCCTATGGNGTATTCCGGGGTACCCATACCGGCGAAGGAGGGCCTGTCCCNCCGACCGGCAGGTCTATCGAGGCTGACTACGTCTACGTCATGCAATTCGACGGGGACAAGATCCGCCACGTGACAAAGATCTGGAACGACGGGATCAGCCTGCAACAGCTCGGCTGGATGTAGTCACCGCAGCTCCTTTGAGGCTGTAGGCGAGTCTCCCCGCCGTTACTTCGAGTTCTGTTTGTGCGTTCAACGTTGCTTCCTTNGTCCGTTCCTATGGATAAATAAAAACTGACTCAACATATATCAAAGTTTCGGCGATAAAACACGACAAGTAACCTTTGTATAACATAGTTATATCGGATAGATCCATTCCTACGTATACACAGGATAGANCCTGACGTAGCCATGAGAACACACGCATGAAAACCGACGCTGAGCGCCTGCGGATCGCACTAAACTTCGTGAATGGACCCGATGTTGAATACCACAAGAACGTCGTGCAGTTGCGTGAAGACCTCGCCCNGTTTCTCGNGTATCCACTGCTTGAGTCAGGCCAGGACTTCCCCGATCTTGACGACCGCTGGCCGGACACCATCGGTGGAAGCACTTACGAAGTCACCGCAAGGATCGATCTGAGCGCCACGAGCCTTCACATCAACGTGGGGGATCTATCGGTTGCCAAGGGCCCCGCAGTGAGAGAGGGTCTCAGTGACTTTCTCGGGTTCGGAGCGGAGGCGGTCCCCGTTCCGGCCAAGGTTCTTCGACAACTCCAAAACAGGACACGCCGGTTGATCCACGACTACCTCGGTGATCGCGAAGCCGACGAAGCGCGACACGTAACCTGGGTAGAGCGAGGCCCTGGTACCAAAGAACGGCGAGACGCTGGCAAAGACACGGTCTTTCACGTCAACGAGCTGGCCGAGCAACTTGGGGGCACCGTCACAGTGGTGGGACGTGGCGCGGATCTCCACACGCATATCGCCGCCGAGCCGGAAGTTGCGTTCCTCTGGATCATCTTGCTTCTGATAAACGGTGAACCGTNCATCCGGGTATGTGAGCACCCGGACTGCTCACACTTCTTTGTGGGCGCACGGCGATCGAGACGGTACTGCTCAGATAGGTGCGGGCAAAGCGTGAGGGATGCCAGGCAGTACGCGAAACCGGAAAAGCGAGCGAAAAAGATCCACTACATGCGAGAGAAACGGGCGAGAGAGAAAGCTGCCACTGGATCATAAAACCCGTCCCGGAGTCAATCACCGACCAAATTGGGAAACTCGCCGAGTTACATAAGTCAGGGATTCTGGGCGACGAGGAATTCTCTGAGAAAAAGACTGAACTCCTCAAGCGTATGTAGCTATTCGGAGGCATAGGCGCCTCAGCACCCGTTCAAGGTGCCCCCGATCAGGTAGAAATTTCATCGCTTCTAGTTGGCTACAACTGGCTCCCACGCTAAGTTGGGGCTTCCTGGGGCGTGTGGGCGCCTAGGTTCAACAGCGGCGCCAAGAAAACTCCGACGCGGAGCACGGCGTATAATCTCCATCGTTATCCCAAGGAGGAGATCCCATGAACCAGCCGACCATCCCGTCCAAACAACCCACCGTCTTGGAGCTCGAACCGGGTACCTACTATTGGTGCTCATGCGGGCAATCAGCGAACCAGCCCTACTTGTGATGGTTCCCACCAGGGCACAGCCTTCACGCCTGTGCCGTTCACGGTGGAAGCCAAGAAGCGGGTTGCGCTGTGCAACTGCAAGCACACCGCCAACGGTCCCTTCTGCGATGGGACGCACAAGAACCTCTAAATANAAACTGTNATTTTTTNTAAAAATACGGCGTTACCCGCCAAGCGAACCCATATNTAGACGNGGGGCGCGCCGACGAAGACGGGGGAATGATGGCACGCAAGCCCAACTATTCATTTGAGCGCAATAAGCGAACCAAGGCAAAGGCAGCAAAGCGCGAGGCAAAGAGGCAGGCCAAATTGGCTGCCAAAGAAGAAAAGGCCAACGCAACGTCCGAGCGCTGAAATTGCCGGTTTTATACGGGAGTTAGGCCAAACCCGAGGGTCCGAAGGTTATATATACGCTCGCGTCGCTGGCCGGATGGGGGCGATCGATCCTGCAGAAAAAAGCTCTTTCTAACTTCGGAAGGTAGCCCGTAAGTAGCCCGTTGGGCAATTTAGCGAAAGTTGTTCAACCCTACGAACATGGCTAACCCCTTTATATTCTGGGAGTTAGAAGAGTGGGCGCGGTAGGAATCGAACCTACGACTTCCACCGTGTGAAGATGGCACTCTAGCCGCTGAGTTACGCGCCCACCAGAGGCAGGGGTTCGTCACAAGGAGATCTGATCAGTGGGTGCCATGATAACGATCTGGAGAGAGTGGGGCCAATCTTAAATCGACTTGCTACCGATTGTTCCTGCGATGAATTGGTTCCCCAACATCGCTACCCCGAGCACCATCTACCAATACATGCCGTGTTCCGGCACACGGCTATAATACCCTTAAAGAAGCGAAAGGAGTTATGCATGAGCGATCCTGAAGACGTGCGCCAAGACGCCTCCGCTAGCATTCAGATAATCGCTGGTGATGAGGATCTCAAAGGTCGTTACGCTAACCTGATGTCGGTGAGCCACACCGGCGAGGAATTCGTCCTGGATTTTTTCTCGGTGACACCATCAAGTCGTGGTGAGGCCCGCGGGACGCTGGTTTCTCGTGTCGTCACAAGCCCATCTCATTTCAAACGTATCGTCGCGGCACTTGAGGATAACGTCGACAAATACGAGCAGCAGTTTGGCGAAATCGAAGAACCGAGCGGCCAGTTTCCCGTCCCGGACGATATCGCCGCAGTCCATTAGGGATGGTCCCAAAGATCTTTCCCCATGGGGATGTCATGAGATGAGTTCTATTCAAGTTCTTGTTTCATCGCAACGATGAACTCTTGAAACATGTTCTTTGAGACTTCCTTGATCATGGCGCCACCGAACTGAGCGAGTACTCCGGAGATGGAGAAGTCGGCAATTGCTGTCACTTCAGTTTTGGTATCGCTGACGGGATTCAGCTTGCTAGTCATTCGCATGTCGGCGTTGCCCATGCCGGTCATTCCCTGACCTTTGGCGTGGACGAGGGCCGTCTTGGCAGGCTCATCGAGCTCGAACGACACTGTGCCCCGATAGTTGGCTGAGATAGGCCCAACTCTTACCAGCATGTCGCCTGTGAAGGTGGTGTCATCGACTTTCTGGATGATCTTGGCGCCTGGTAGGGCTGCGGCGACTCGTTCCGGGTCAATAAGGAATGCCCATACGGCCGTGGCAGAGGCATTTACTGTGAAACTCTCTTCGATCGTCATTAGGGATTCAGAGATAAGTATGTTCACAAAAGAGGATACAGCGTGGTGCTTTCAGCTGCCGTTCGGCGGCGAAAGCAACCGACGAGGTGTCAAGTTGCTAGGAGCGGTAGCATGGCCTCAAGTGCTGCGAGGCTGTGGGCTGGAGCGAGATGGTGGATATAAGGCAGAGCTGTCTTCATGCCTTTGGCCTCGGGTCGGTAGCGGTCGTCGCCCATAAGTGGATTGAGCCAGATGATGCGTCGGGCACGGCGTCGCAAACGAACCATTGCTTGCTTAAGCAGGTCAGGATCACCTTGGTCGAGGCCGTCGCTGAGGATGATCAACGTGGTGTCGGAACACACCGTTTGGGTAAGCCAGGAGTCGGTGAATTCCAGCAGGCAAGCGCCGATGCGGGTGCCCCCCGACCAGTCCTCGACGCCACGTGCAAGTTGCTCGACGGTACTAGTTACATTCTCGGGAGAGAGCCAATGGGTCAATCGAGTGAGGCGAGTGTTAAATGCGAATGTTTCGCTCCGCGGCGCGACCTTCTTGAGGGATAGGGCGAACATAAGAAGAAAGCGCGAGTGAGAGTCCATCGATCCACTCGTGTCGCAGAGTAGAACAAGGTGCGGTAGTTCGACGGCTCGAGTTGTTTTAGCCAACTCAATCATTTCTCCTCCAACGGCGAGTGAGCCGCGAAAGCTATGTCTCAAGTCGACAACATCGCCACTTTTTTCCAGTACACGCCGCCGACTGCATCGGGTTTTCAACATGCGGGCTAGACGGTCGAGAAGCTGCTGCATGGCGACGAAATCTTCAGTGGTGCATTCGTCGAAAGTTTTGTGCCGCATCTGCTCCTCAGGCGTGTATCCGCCAGCCTTGTTACGATCGTTGCTTTCCTCAACTTCGTCTTTGGTCGGAGTTCTCTCAGTAAGCCGAATTCTACATGGGAGTCGGCCCGCTGCTTTTCGTTCGTTTTCTCGGAGATTCGGCAATGCTGCGAGGCCTTCAGCTTGTCGCCACATCCGGTCGAATATGAGGTTGAAAATACTCCAGTGCCGCCGATTGACTTTCAGAGCAGTTCGCAGGGCAAGGAATACTTGCTCTTCGGTCCTGATATCTACGAGTTGCAATGCAAGCGAGGCGTCTATTTCGTCGGACAAACTGAGATCGATGCCGTGGGAACGCAACCGGGCCGAGAATCGCGCGATATGCGCCGATAGGCTGGCCTCTGAGGCGGTGTCAGTCGGTGGCGTGACGCGCTGTAGAGACAGATCGTGACCAGCCATAGGGTTCTCCGATGTCAAACTCTCGTAGCCGTTGTGATCGCGGCAGTAAAGACGTCCTCTAAAGCCTCGTCACGGAGCTGGTCAATATCGTGACGGTCTTTAAGCACACACCCTAAGGTCTCTTCAACGATCTGAGGGTCAAGTCGGTCACGGTGCAAGACCGCAAGCGCCCGGGCCCAGTCGAGGGTCTCCGAGACGCCTGGCGTTTTTATTAACCGGTGTTTGCGTAGTTCGTGCATGAAGGCAGCTATCTGTGTTGCAAGACGCTCGTCGGTTTCCGGAACCTTCATGCGCACAATCTCGATTTCTTTCTCGAGGCTCGGATACTCGATGTACAGATAGAGGCAGCGTCGGCGTATTGCGTCACCGAGTTCACGCGTCCGATTCGACGTCAATACGACGAACGGACGATGCACCGCTGAAATTGTTCCCAGCTCTGGGATGGTGACCTGAAAATCGGAGAGCAATTCAAGCAGGAAGGCTTCGAATCCTTCGTCGGCTCTGTCGATCTCGTCGATCAGTAGTACCGGTGCATTGTCCGGTTGTGTAATGGCGCTCAGCAGCGGGCGCTCAAGCAAGTATTCACGCCCAAAGATGAGCTCCTCAAGCCCCTCAGGTTGCTCGTGTTGCGCGGAAGCTATGCGCAGCCGCAGTAGCTGTTTCTGGTAGTTCCACTCGTAAAGCGCAGTGTTCACGTCGAGCCCCTGGTAACACTGCAGTCGGATGAGCTCGGCCCCCATTTGTTGTGCGAGAACCTTGGCTATCTCGGTCTTACCAACACCTGCCCCACCTTCGATCAGTAGAGGCTTGACCATTTTCTCTGCAAGATAAACAGCGGTAGCGATCGAAGGCCCGGCTATATAACCGAGTTTGCGCATGGTTGCCTGAAGCTGTTGGACCTCAGGTTTCATTAGTGCTTCCTGCCATGTTCGCTTCTCCCAACGAGTCAACGGGCAAATCAATCGTGGAGCGAACTCTTGCAAGGTCGTTCGGTGTATCGATGTCGGCGAGTGCTTCGATCGGCCATGCTAAAGCCTTGGCCTCATTGCGATGCCGCTGCACCACCTCGCGGCCACAGCGCCGCCGCATCACCCGGAGTTCCCCAAACAACTTCCGGTCATACAGCATCGGCGGCGCTTGGACCTCACCGCCGTATCGCGAAATTATCAGTGGCGCGTCCGTGGTGCGGTATAAGGCGACGAGATCGCACAGCATTTTAGTGGTCACGAACGGCATGTCAGCGAGCATGATCAAGACGGCACCGACGTCATCTGGTAGTGCGTCAACACCAACTTGCACTGAACTTTGGATGCCAGTCTCGTGGTCAACGTTGAACGCCGTTAAGCAGTCGAGCCCGTCGAGCTGTAATTCGGCCTGCTTCCTCTCATGGCCAGTGACAACTATTACTGGATCTAAGCTGGCCGCGACGGCGGTTTTGGCGGCGCGGCGCAGCACCGTTTCCCCATGGATTTCCATAAGCATTTTGTTCTTGCCCATGCGGGTTGAGGAGCCGGCTGCGAGCAGAAGGCCACCGACTCGGGTGTCGTCACGCTGGGTCATGGATCGGTGCGTCCCGATTTTTAAGATGGTTTGGAGAACGTCCGGAACGTACTGCTAGAAGCTCCGAAACGACAGAGAGACCGACTTGCTCGGGGCCCTCGGCGCCGAGATCGAGACCGACAGGTCCGAAGATGCGTTTTCGGTCGTGTTCCGTTGCCTCTTGAACGATCTCTTCACACCGGGCTTGAGGACCGAGAAGCCCGAGGTAGGGAACTGGGGTGGCTAGAAAACGTCGAGCCCATTCCTTGTCGCGAGTCAGGTTGTGGGTTTTGAGCACGACAAAGGTGTCAGCGGTAGAAGGAATCTCTGCGTCGTCTCCAGGAAGCGTCTCAATGAGTTGCCAAGCAGTCGGGAACCGCTCGGATACCAAATACGCAGGCCGATGGTCTAAGACAACCACCCGGAATCCAGCATCTGCGGCGCTTCGAACCATTGGAATAGCGTCGTCGCTAGCTCCACAGATGACCAGATACGGTGGTGGTTCGAAAAGCTCGACGAAAGCGCACATACCCTTTGCCTCGATGGTGTGCGAAACGCCATTCTTGGCTGCTACCCGTACTAGAGCAAGGAATTCTTCGTCGATCCCTGTGCATTTTGGCTGATCAGGACCAGTCTTCAAGACTACGATGCGGTTGTCGAATTCAGCGCCATTCGCTGAGCTGGTGTTCCCGATAATTGTGATCACGGCGAAGGGCGAGTTACCGTCAAGCATTTTCCGTAGTTGGTTGAGAACCTTCGGGTAGCCCAGACGAGCCGCTGAAACAACAAAGATGTCGACTGTGCCGTCACAGCCTAGACCTAGGCCCCACATCGCCTCGTCATCGTTACCTGTTTCGTAATGCAGCATCCGACATTCACCGGTTTCGATGACGCCAAGACCAGTCTGGCGAACGTCTTCTTCGAGGCAGCCACCACTGATACCTCCCAGTGTCGAGCCGTCGGCGGCGATCAGGAAGCGAGCACCCGGTCGCCGGTATGCCGAACCAGAAATTCTAATAACACAGGCGATAGCGGCTCCTTGGCCAGCCGCCGTGAGTTCGGCGAGCCTATCCAAGATCCTCTTAGTCTCCTGCCAGTGCTTCACTGTCGTATGATGAGTCTGTTGCCTGATGCCGAAAGTATGAGACGGTCCCCATTTGCATTCCACCAGGCCACCCAACTGTGCCGGTCCACGTAACTCTCTTCGGTCAGGGTAGCGATTTGTGCAATGATCGACTCCAGGCTATCGCCAAGCAGCTCAGGCGACAGTAAACCGCCGACAATCATGTTTTCCAAGGCCCGAAGGTAGCCCCGTTCCTTAGCATCACGATTGACCAGGTCGGCCTCCAGGATCCTGAAATTGAAGTCGTGTGGCGGGATCAGGACCGTCCCGAGAACGTAACGCCCGACGGGTTCACTTTCCAATATCCAGCCCCGGCCAGCGTAGAACCAATACTCCTCGGCTGTTAGTACCATTGCCTCATGGTGGATCGGCTCACCAGCTTCCATAGCGCTAATTATCACAATGAGGCGAGCTTCTTCATCTGACCAAAGCACGTAGTTATTACGTGGTTCCCACCATGCAGCCCATTCAGTGTAGGTATCGAAGCCTTCTCCAGTGATTTGTTCGAGCCGGCGTATGGCTCGCTCAGCGGCCTCTTTGTCCGGACTATCGTCTGCTGTCCACATGATTAGCTCGCTCACTGCCTGCCTGATCCCGGCGTTTTTCTGTTGCGAGTTGTCAATATTGATCAGCGCGATACGAAAACAGATACCGGGATCGATAACGAAGCGTCCTAGGCGTTCCTGCCCGAGATCTTGAACCTCCGAGAGGCCGGAAAAGGCATCCCAAAACCAGTATTCCATTGCGTCGAGAGTGCGCACCTCGCGGCACGGCATACTGAGAAGTTGTTCCTGCGCAAAGATTGGTGCTACTTGCAGCAGGAACAATCCAAAAACGAACACTGGGGACAAGTACATTGACAAGACGACGCTCGGCATCGGTTCAGGGTACGCGCAGTGCAGCTTGAACCAAGCTTACCGGTTGCGGCCGGTACCGCCCATCGGTCCAGTGAGGTTGGGCAACATCTTGAGGGTCTGCATGATCCGGTACGTCGTTGGGTTTAACCCCCACAACCGGTCATCGGCACCAATGTCCTCAAACCAAATTAGTGGAGCGAGTTCCTCGGGCCGACGCTGCGGGCCTTCTTCCCCAATCGCAGCGGCTAGAAAGCGCTTGGCATCGGCTACGCGGGAACGCCAGGGACCGCTCCAAGATTGGAACTCGTCAGCGTTGCCTGCGACGTAATAGATGTCGCGCAAAGTCCAGCCGACGGCGGCCGCTGCCAATTCTACGTCGACCAGGGTACCGCCAATCAAATCAACCAAGGCGCTGGCCCCGTTTTCAGTCGGGACGATCGTCCGGATTTCGACGTTTTGGTAGGCAAGGTCCATATCCCGCATGACGACATAGACATCTTGGACCGAGGGTTCGGGTGGCTGAACGTTGGTGACTACAGCCTGGTTTTGTGCCGGATCGGCGTAGGCAAGCGATGACAGGACGAGAATTACCCCCACGAACACTTTGATAACTACTCTGGCGCGTAAAATCCTCACAGAATCAGGCTATCACAGACGACGCTACTCCCAGATCCCTAGAGTCATCTTTGCGTCTTCCGTTGCCATTGTGCGGGGGTCCCAGGGAGGGCTCCAGATTAACTGAATGTCGACGTTATCGACTTCATCGAGATCAAGAACACGTCCGTGCACAGCAGCCATAATCTGTGGGCCTACAGGGCAGGCGGGTGAGGTAAGGGTCATCTTGACGTCAACCTGTTTTTCAGGGTCGTTAATTTCGACGTCGTACACTAAGCCTAGGTCAACGATCGAGATGTTGATCTCGGGATCAGTGACTGGTCGTATGGCCTCGATTACTTCTTCTTTGCTCGGTAGAGCCATTGGTATCTCCGTCAAGATTTCCTGGTTACGACTTCGATGTCGCGATCTATCACAACCTCGCCAACAAGGTCGTGATCATACTCGGCTAGAGCCTGCTCCAGAGTCATCCATGCCAGCAGGGCGCATTTTATCCGTACTGGGAAGTTTTTAACGCCGTCGAGTGCTTCGAGGTCCCCAGGGTCGGATCCCTCGGGCCATTCAGCACCCTGCATAATTGCCTGAAAAGTTTTTTTTAGTTCTAGGGCGTCTTCTAATGACGCACCCTCAAGCTGTTGCGCCAGCATCGAGGCAGAAGCAACTGAAATTGAGCAGCCGCGTGGCTCAATGTGCATACTGCGGATTTGGCCGTCAACGATATCTAGATGCATTATCAGCTCGTCGCCACACAAAGGGTTGTGACCTTCTACCTCGACGTTGGGGTCATCTATGGGCGCCGCTCCGTGAGGGCTGCGATAGTGGTCAAGAATGACTTCGCGGTAAAGTTCGTCCAGGCCGGAAGTGCTCATAGCCCGAAAACCTTACGGGCTTCGAGGAGCGAATCAATCAGTTTGTTGACATCCGATCGGTCGTTATAGATATAAAAAGAAGCGCGCGCTGTGGCGACGACGCCGAGCCGATGCATGAGTGGTTTCGCGCAGTGGTGCCCTGCACGGATCGCAACGCCGTGCTGATCGACGACCGTTCCGAGGTCATGGGGGTGGATATCGGCGTCAATGAATGACACCAGACCACAACGATCGGCAGGATCACGCGGGCCAAAGAACCGAATGAACGGCAGTTCGGCGAGCCGCTCCATAGCGTACGAGACGATTTGCTTCTCGTGCGTCCGGACATTCTCCATTCCTAGCTCCATCAAATAGTCGATGGAGGCGCCGAGTCCTACTGCGTCGGCGACGCTGGGAGTACCCGCCTCGAACTTGTACGGCACACCGGCCCAGGTGCTTCGTTCCAGGCTAACGTTCCGGATCATTTCTCCACCACCGAGAAATGGATTCATCTCTTCGAGAAGGTCGCGACGGGCCCACAACACACCGATACCGAGCGGCCCGAGTGCTTTGTGGGGTGAATAGGCGTAGAAGTCGCAGTCAAGGGTCTCGACGTTAACCGGTCCGTGAGGTGCGCCTTGGGCGCCGTCTACGAAAACTAGCGCACCTACAGCGCGAGCTGCGCAGGCGATTGTGCGGACCGAATGGATCGTCCCTAAGGCGTTGGACACGTGCCCCATACAGACGAGCTTCGTTTTTTCAGTGATGTACTCGTCGAGGTGATCGGTACGTAAGCGGCCTTCGTCATCGATATCGATGAAGCGTAGCTTGCACCCTGTGTCTTCGGCGAGCAGTTGCCATGGCACTAAATTGCTGTGATGCTCCGTCACCGTTAGGACGACTTCGTCACCTTTCCCCAGAAACTTGCGTCCCCAGGCATGTGCTACCAGATTGACCGATTCTGTCGTGTTCCGGGTAAAAACAATACTGTTCGGATCGTCACCATTGATAAATTGGCAGACTTTGCGGCGGACTGTTTCGTATGCTTCGGTCGCTTCTTCCGCGAGGCAGTGGACGCCGCGGTGAACGTTGGCATTGCTGTGGCTGTAGTAGTGGCTGATCGCATCGATGACCGACTGTGGCTTCTGGCTGGTGGCGGCGTTGTCGAGGTAGACGAGGCGTTTACCGTGGACCTTGCGCCGCAGAATGGGGAAATCCTGTCGTATCTGCTCGACGTCAAGCGGTGCAGTTTTCGTTTGGGTGTCGACAGGGTTCATCGCCGCGGCCTCTACCAACTATCGTCGGCAACGACGTCGTCGCCACCGCGGTCCTTGAGGGCTACGTAGATGCGACCGTCCTTCTCCATGACCGGGAAGGTCTCGATCGGTGCGGCCGCTGGCATCGCGAGAACCGCGCCGGTGCGGATGTCGAACTTGGCGCCGTGACGCGGGCACATGATGCCGTACCCCTCGAGGTCGCCGTCGCCGAGCGGGCCGTCGTCGTGCGAGCATAGGTCCTGAACGGCGTACAGTTGGCCGTTGGCGCGCGCCACCGCAACGCGGTACGCCTCGACCTGGAACGTCTTGACCTCACCGTCGGCGATCCCGTCGGCGCCCGCGACGTCGATCCACTTCCTGGTTTCTGTTGTCGTCTGGCTCATCTGTTTATCTCGTTCGCAGCTTGCCGTGGACGTAGTCCCACAACCGGGCGTGCATCGCCTTGTCGTCGATGCGGTCGAGCACCGTGGCGAAGAAGCCCTCGACGATGATGCGTTCGGCGGCCCGGAGCGACAATCCGCGGGTCAACAAGTAGAACACCTGCTCCTCGTCGATCGGTCCGACGGTGGCGCCGTGGGTGCAGCGCACATTCTCGTTGAGGATCTCCAGCTCTGGGATCGACTCGGCGCGACATTCCTTGTCGAGCAGTAGGTTGCGATTTTCCTGGTAAGCCTCGCTGTCGGCGGCGTCGACATCGATACGGATGAGACCGGTGTAGGCCGACCGTGCCGAGTTCTCGAGGACCACCTTGAAGTCGAGGTCCGAATAAGTGTGGCCGTGCACGTGGATGTGCTCGGTGTGGTTGTCGAAGTGCTGCGAAGCATCCCCGAACAGAACGCCGATCATCTCGGAGTAGGCGTTGTCGCCGCGCAGCTCGGTGCGGACGTCGGTCTTGTTATATAGGCCGCCAAGCCCGACCCCGACGCTCACCGCCTTCGCGTCGCGGCGGAGGTGAATCTTCTGGGTGTAGTGCGAGCGCGTTCGAGTGCCCCAGTTCTGCACGTTGACATACTGCAGCTGTGCGTTCTTACCGACACTCGCCTCGGTGACGGCGTGGGCGATGACACGCGGCGAGGCGCCGTTGGTGGAGGCGTCGGGGGCGGTGCCGTACTCATCGATCATGATCGCCGAAGCGCCCTCTTCGAGCACGACAAGGGTGCGCGGGAAGACTGCCTCCAGGTCCTGGCCGCTCTGGTACAAGGCGTGCACCGGGGTGCCGATCTCGACGCCGGCCGGCACGTACAGAAAGACGCCGCCGGAAAACAACGCTGCGTTGAGCGCCGCGAACTTGCTCTCTTCGATCGGCACCTGCTTGCCGAGGTGCTTCTCGACAATCTCCGGGTGCTGCTGCACGGCGGCCGCAAGATCGCAAAGGATCACGCCGGCGTCGCGCCACTCGTCCTCGAGGGCGAACGCCGGGGCCTGCGCGTCTTGCTGGATCAGCAGCCCGGCGAGGTTTCGGGTCGCCTCGGAAGAGAACTTGTCGGACAGCGCCATCGCCGCGGCCTGGTCGATCGCTCGCCCTTTGGTGCCGTCTGGCAGCAGCGGTTCTACCTTGTCGATCAGGAACTTTTGGGGTTCGCTGTAGCGCCACAAGTGGGCAACGCGGTCAGGCAGCGGGGTACCTTCATAGCTCTCCCAGGCCTGTAGTCTCCAGTGTCCCAACCAGTCGGGCTCGTTACCTGCCTGTGTGATTGTGCGGACTGCTTCAGCTCCAGTCATCAATGTACTCATTTTTCTAGTCCCACCGGGTCGTGTCGTTTTCCGTCCTCAGGAGACTTGCGGTTTCGAGAGTGAGTGGCACCAGTTCGTCAGGATCGGTACCAGGTTTCCTGAGATATCAGTAGCTTGTTGTGGCTAACCGACGGAGCCTTCCATCTCGAGTTGGATCAGCCGGTTGAACTCAACCGCGTACTCCATCGGAAGCTCCTTGACGAATGGCTCGACGAAGCCGTTGACCACCATCACGAGGGCTTCCTCCTCGGTCAGGCCGCGGCTCATCAAGTAGAAGAGCTGCTCGTCGCCGACCTTGGATACGCGGGCCTCATGCTCGACCTGTACCTGTTCCTCGGCGATTTCCATCGTCGGGTAGGTGTCGGAGCGCGAGTTCTCGCCCATCAGAAGGGCGTCGCACTCGACGTGTACCTTGGACCCGACAGCGTCGGGGTAGACCTTCACCATGCCACGGTAACTGGCGCGACCGCCGTCCTTCGAGATCGACTTCGAGGTGATGCGCGAGGTCGTGTCCGGCGCCGCGTGGTAGATCTTGGCGCCGGCGTCTTGGTGCTGGCCGTCGCCGGCGAAGGCGATCGACAGGATCTCCGCGTGCGCCTTTTCGCCGACCAGGTACACGCAGGGGAACTTCATCGTCAGCTTGGAGCCGAGGTTGCCGTCGACCCACTCGACCGTCGCGTTCTCGTGCGCGACGGCACGCTTCGTCACCAGGTTGAAGACGTTCTTTGACCAGTTCTGGATCGTCGTATAGCGCAGGTGCGAGCCCGGCAGGGCGAAGAGCTCGACCACCGCCGAGTGCAGCGAATCGGCCGCGTAGGTCGGCGCCGTGCAGCCCTCGATGTAGTGCACACGGGAGCCCTCGTCGGCGATGATCAGGGTGCGCTCGAACTGCCCCATGTTCTCGGCGTTGATGCGGAAGTAAGCCTGCAGCGGAATGTCCACCTCGACGCCCTTGGGGATGTAGACGAACGAGCCGCCCGACCACACCGCCGAGTTGAGAGCCGCGAACTTGTTGTCGGCCGGCGGAATCGCCGTTGCCCAGTACTCCTTGACCAAGTCCTCGTACTCACGCAGGCCGTCATCCATGGAGAGAAAGATCACGCCCTGCTTCTCGAGCTGTTCCTGCATGGAGTGGTAGACGACCTCCGAGTCATACTGCGCCGAAACACCGGCGAGGAACTTGCGCTCGGCCTCGGGGATGCCGAGGCGGTCGAAGGTGTTCTTGATGTCCTCCGGCACGTCGTCCCAGGTCTTGCCCTGCTCTTCAACCGGCTTGAGGTAGTAGTAGATGTTGTCGAAATCGATCGAGTTGAGCAGGTCGACGTCGCCCCACTTGGGCCTCGGCTTCGAAAAGAAGATATCGAGCGCATCGTGGCGGAACACCCGCATCCAATCAGGCTCGTTCTTGATCTCAGAGATCTGCTCGACAATCTCGTGGTTGATCCCTTTCTCTGCCTTGAAGATAGGCTTTTCGGTATCAGAGAAGCCGTACTGGTATTCGCCGCTGATGCCGAACTCGTCGCGGTTCACTTCGGTCTCGGGTGCCATCGGTTCTCCTATGCCTGCGCCGCTTCGGCGCTGGTGGCGTCGTCGGTGTCGTGAAATAGTTCCTGCTCGATCCACTCGTAGCCCTTTTCTTCGAGGGCCTCCGCGAGATCGATACCGCCGGTGCGGACGATCTTGCCGTCCATCATGACGTGTACGACATCGGGCTCCACGTAGTTGAGCACGCGTTGGTAATGGGTGATCAGCAGCATCGCGCGCTGCTCGGAGCGCAGCGCGTTGACGCCCTCGGCGACTGTCTTGAGGGCGTCGATGTCGAGGCCGGAGTCGGTTTCGTCGAGGATGCACAAGGTGGGCTCGAGCACGAACATCTGCAGGATCTCGAGGCGCTTCTTTTCGCCTCCCGAGAAGCCGTCGTTGACGTAGCGGGAAGCGAACGACGAGTCGACGCCCAGCAGGTCCATGGCCTTGTTGAGGTTGACGCGGAACTCTCGAACCGGCACATCGCCGCCCTCCGCACGCGCCTTCAGCGCCGAGTGCAGGAACTTGGCGACGGTGACGCCGGGGATCGACATGGGGTACTGGAAGGCGAGGAACATGCCGAGGCGGGCACGCTCGTCGGTGTCCAGTTCGAGCACGTCCTTACCTTTGTACTTCACCGAGCCCTCGAGCACCTCGTAGGCGGGGTGCCCCATGACCACGTTCGCCATGGTGCTCTTGCCGGAGCCGTTACGTCCCATGATGGCGTGGATCTCACCCTCGTTAATAGTGAGGTCGACTCCCCGAAGGATCTCATTGCCGTCAATGGCAACCTTTAAGTTCTCAACTTCGAATAGAGGGTGGCCGTTATCGCTCATCTCGTTCCGCTACTCCAATTATAAGTTTTCGTTGATTTGGTCTTTGTTGATTTGAAAGAGTCTTTCGGTCACCGGACCCTTAATACTCAGTTGAACATTGAGTTCCCTTTGGATCTCGGACTCTTTGCACATGAGGTCCAACAGACTTATGGATTCCAATGTCTTGGAGACCATTCCCGAGACCATCCACCACACTGGTCGCAAGGTGCACGATGTAGTGTGCACACAGATATCCTCGGTACCAGTAAAACGGTTGCAGTACTCGACATCGAAAAGATCAAGGGAGAACACCCGAAGAATATCTGCCAGGCTGATGTTTTCGGGGGCCCTTGCCAGCACGAAACCACCGTTCCGGCCGCGCACGCTATCAACCAGTTCGGCCTGTCTCAACAGGTTGAGCAGCTTACCTGTGTACTCGGGTGAGAGACCTTCGTTCTTCGCGACGAGCGAAACGGGAATTGGCTCGTCAGTTTGTGGGAGCGCTAGCTGTAACATGCAGCGCAGCCCGTACTCTTCCATTGAAGTGACTTTCATGAAACACCTCAGAGAAGACCTTGGAGGCGTTGCTTGACTCGATCACAGAACTCACTGCGAACTCTGCTGATGGTGATAAGAAGGCAGTTTAAGAAAACCTGACAAAAAAGTCAACTTTTAGATGGCCACGTCTATGCGCACAGAAGGTTGGCAAAATAGCTCAGGCAATTAGTGTGAACAGGCTGAGGTGGTTCGCACGTGGTAGGTACAGACAACATAACGTGGGGAAGTCAAAGAGGGTGGCTTACCCGCAGATCACGGAGCGTTCCTAGTATTTCTTCGACCAAGGGTACTTGGCGCTCCTACGAGTCTCGGGTTGGTAGTGCGACAGCGTTTTGATGTAGCCGAACTCTTTGGGGAACGAGAGTTCGTATATCTCCGGGTTGACTCCGTCGTCAAGGCAGACCTTTTTGGCTTGCCACCCTGCACGGGTCATAAGAAGCCCTGCATTCTCAGGCTCATTCTCTGGCGCCCGGGTGCAAACAAGTGGTCCATCTAAAACGGCTCCTGGCTCTAGGTAGTACTGAAAGTCTGTTTCCTCGAACTCACCGCTCAAGACTGCTTCCCAGAAAGCCGTCAGCCCTATTGCGAACGCTTTGCACGATTTGGGGTCAAAGACAGGTTCCGGTTCCTTGGCATCCGACTTAGCATTAGTCGCGGAAGCTTCGGTGGCCTCCTCCGCTGCTGGGGCTTCAATCTCGGCAGCTGACGGTGTTTCCTCTTCGAACTCGGGCTCCGGATCTACAGTCGTTTTCTGCAGGTCGCAATCCTTACAGCGCCATTCGCCGTCTACCTCTTCGGCGTGCTGATGNAAGCAGATCTCCTGGTAATGAGCGATCTCCGCTTCAAGCGCATTNCGTTCCTTTACTTGATTGTCATCCTTCAGAAGGTTAAGCGCTTTCTGGGCGCGGTAACGGTGGTCGCGTAGCTCTAGAGATTCGAGTTCCATGGATTCGCTGGGTTGCCCTCGAGGGTTTCTTTGGCTGGCTTCACTCGACCTTGGTGGCGTTTGTTGGGGCGTCGTTGGCCGCCATCTCCGAGTTTCACAGCATTTCGGCAAGGAGTTTAAGCAGACAGTCCTTGTCTAACCGGTGACGCGAGAGACGGGTAGCATAGCATTCAAGCTACATTCGTGCGGACGCCCGGGGGGCTAGATTGCAGAGCTGTNAATCCCGTTATTAAGTGTCTTTAGGTGAGTAGCGTGTAACCTTTATTGTTACTCGATCAAAATCGTAGCCGAGAGTAACTACTTGAGCCATTCATCCACAGCGATACGTTNTTTGATTGTCTGTTTCCTGGCANTCGCGGGACTCATTGTGGGTCCGGNCGCCGACGGTGGGGCGGTTGAGCCGTCCAGCCAAGATGGTGAAGAGCATTACAACGCCGCTGAGGCTATGCTTGCTAGTGGAGACACTGAAGAAGCGCTCCAACTTTTCACTGCTATCGCCGATAACTTTCCGAGAGCTCGATACCCGTTATTTTCCTGGCGTGCCGCAGCCAAAGTACGCGCCGGGCAGATCGAGATTGACCTTGGCCGCGTCGATGCCGGTGTAGCCCGCTTCGTTGAGGTGATCGACGGTGAGACACCCTCGGTTTGGACGACAAGAGCGCGGCTAGGTCTAGCTACGACTCTGCTATGGAACCGCGAATGGCAGGCTGCTGCACGCTTGCTGCAAACTATTGTCGATGTTTCAGCAAGAGCNGGCCCAGAATCCGACATTATTGCCTACCGCGACGCCGAGGACCGGCTCACACTCTTGCACCGTCTCTGGTTGCGTGCCGAGGCAGGTGAGCGACCTTGGCAGCAAGCTGGTCGTTACTCGGTTGATTTCGCGTTCGATCGTCCGATAGGGATCGCTGCTGGCATTAATGGCGTGCTGGTGACTGATGAAGGGAATGATTTAGCTATCTTCTTTGATTCTTTTGACACCGCTGCTTCTTTCCGTGTTGCTGACCCACAACGACCATGGTGGGGGACATCCGCGAACGGCTTTGTGGCGGCNGGATCGATGGTGAGCGCTCCATTAAGGACCAAGTCGTTCCAATTTGTCTATCCTGAAGGTTCTCGAGAGCGACCGCTCGATGACATCCGGGCCGGTGTGGGCATGCCGGACGGTGGCTGGTACTTAGTCGACAGCGAATACCGGGGCGTGATGCGCTTTGGGCGGAATGGCACGTTCGATCACATTCTCGATACGGGTGTCAACAGTGAACCGGTTGATCTGGATCGCGGTCCGCGTGGTCGCCTATTCGTCATTGAAAAACGAAGTCGTGAAGTCTTGATTTTCGACGCNGGCGGTGTTCTGTCGGCGGGGTTCTCGTATCACGATTGGCGCGAACCATATGCTTTGGCAGTTGATTCGCTTGGCTATGTCTATGTGCTCGATCGTGGCCTTAAAAGGATTGACGTGTTTGATCAGGATGGCGGCTTCTTGTGGACCCTCGGCCCGGTCCTGCCGGGCGGAATAGAGCTTGGTGACCCGCGCGACCTGACAGTTGACAGTACGGGCCGTATCTTGATCGCTGATCGAGGTCTCAGAACCGTGGTGGTGGTTGAATGAGGAACTTGGTTAAGGGCACCTGCGCAGATGTGTTCAGGATGGGTCTCAGTGCAGCCACCAATTCCTACGCGCTTGTCTTGTTGTTTGTTTTTTTGGCAGTGGTTCCTGCGGAAGCCCAACAGGTGAATGAGCGGATGCGCTCAACCTTTGCTCAGGCCGAGATGCTTTACCGGACGGCCGAGCCCGACCAGGCCATCCAACCGCTTACGGTTGTCATTGAGGCGTTGCTATCCAGTGCGACGAGCGGTGACATAGATGATGAGGGCCAGGCACTGTTGGTTCGGAGCCTCGCCTATCGGGCCGACGCCCTGATTTTTGCCGGGGAACGCGACGTTGCTGAAGCCGATCTTGAGCAATTGCTGACTTTGTATCCGCGTGTCTCGATTGAAGGATTTCGCCTTTCAGACGCTGGCGCAAATCGCTTCCAGCGTGCTGAGGCTCGGCTGGTGGGAACACTGACGTTTTCAGCAACACCATTAAGTGCACGTATCTTCGTTGATGGAGAGCAGCTACCAGAGGGCATTACCAGCTACGACCTACTTGCTGGTACCCACCTCATAGAGGCGTCACTTCCAGGTTTCACTCGCCAGGTGCAGGAGGTAGAGATTCGAGCAGACCGGGCCATCGAGGCCGAGATTGCACTTGAGAGGATCTCAGCGGTGGTCAGGCTAATGACTCGTCCTGTTGGTGCGACCGTCCTGATCGATGGCAAGGTCGTAGGCGAAACCTTTGGGATGCCGCCGCGCGATTGGGTACCAACGGGCGACGCAGCGAGGTATCCGCGTGGAGAGTTTTCCTCGGTTATGGAAGTCGAGGGCCTCATGCCAGGCCGACACGAGGTGGAAGTTATCCTCGATGGGTACCGGACTTTCAGTGCGCCACTGACTATCCCCGATCTGGCCGATTATCAGGTTGGGAGCATCATCATGACGGCCAATCTTGGACTCGTGTTACTTCGGGGCCTAGCGCCTGATTCCGAGGTTTGGGTCGATGGGCGCCGAACTCAGCCTGAAGCTCCTTTGAGTTCAGGTAATCAAGGAACGCTGAATTCAAGTTCCTATCGGCTGTCATTGGAACCCGGGGAATATCGCATCACCGTGAGCCAGGCTGATGCGGGCGTGTTCGAAGAAATGGTGACGGTGGCCGATCGGCGCAGCATAGCCCTCACCGTCCGCCTTCGCCCAGGTTTGACCTTCCTTGGAGTTGTTGGTTCTGACCGGCTAGGGGCCGAGACGCTCGAGAACACGCTGCGCGGTGCGTTCACGGAGTCGGATTATTGGGCCTTCCTCGACCGCACCGATGATGCAGAGGGGATTCTGCAACGGACGGGCGCTACAGGGGATCGGCTGCGGGCAGCGGTGGAAGGAGGGACAAACAGTCCAAGCTCGCTCGATTGGCAGCGGCTTCAAACAACAGTCAGCCGCGAGCTTCCCGGGTCGATATTTGTTCTCGGCGTGCTGGACGATGACGAACTGGCGGCTGGCGCTGACCTCTGGATATGGCCTTCGGCCCCGGGCCCCGCGGTTGCTGAGCGGGTGCAAATCTCGCTGGCCGATAGGGACATGTTTGAGGCGTTGGCCACTAGCTTGTCGGAGACTATGACGTTCCAACGGTCGTGGACTGGCATGGATCTTATTGCCAGTGGGATCGCGATGTCTCCGGTAGTTGCGACAGTTGTACCAAATGGACCTGCTGCAGCGGCTGGAGTGAGGGCTGGTGACCAACTTATTACCGTTGCCGGTAACAAAGTTGCAACTGTTGAAGGGGCAGCCAATTGGTTTGCTACTTTTCCACCAAGCTCTATGGTTGCGCTTGGCATGGTCGGGCCGACTGGCGAACGCACGGTCGAGTTGAGAATGGGGGCTACACCTACCGTGGTAAATCCGTTGGAGGCGGATCGTTTCTACTCAGTGGTTTGGGCGATGAGCGCTGCGGCTGCGGGACGGCGCGACGTTGCGGTCCCGTCTTGGTTGGTGGAACTTAATCAGGTGGCGGTGTTTTTGCACGTGAGCGATTGGGAGGCCGCGGTCCGCAAGCTAACCAATCTTCGAGCGCCCGAGGTCTCCGGCGTTGGGTATGGGCTGGCACAGTACTGGCTTGGTCTAGCACTTAGTGAGATTGGCGACCTCGATGGTGCCCGGGCTGCTTTTGAGCGCTCCTTGGGCCAGCCCGGTGCCCGCTATTTAACCAACGATGGACTTTTTCTAGCCCCGATGGTACGAGCTCGCCTTGTCGCTCTCGCAAGTACCAACAACCGCTAGTGTCAGTGAAACCTCTACGTTATCTAGATGCTCACGCCTTGCGGTGCGCGTTGCCAATGAATGCTGCCATCGATGCCATTGAGGCGGTGATGCATGCGGCTGGGAGAGGGGATGCCGAGGCTCCCGTCCGTACCATGCAATCGGTCGTGCGTTCTGGCAAGGAAGACTTTGTCTTTGTCGTCATGCCGGGCGTATGGAGAGAGCGCCAAGCCGCAGTGGCTAAGATCGTCTCTAACGTACCCGACAATCCGCTCGAGGATCGTGCCACTGTTCAGGGAGTAGCGGTTATGCTCGATGTCGCAACCGGTTCGCCGAGTCTGATCGTGGATGCCTCGACATTAACCACGATTCGAACTGGGGCTGTGGTCGGTTTAGCAACCCGTTTACTTGCGCGATCGTCATGCAATGTGCTTGGTGTCATCGGCACCGGTGGAATTGCTGCCGACCTGGTCGAAGGGGTTGCCGCCGTACGGCGGATCGATCGGGTACTCGTTAACGATATTCGTCCCATGGTTGCTGCCACCTTTGCGGAGCGGATTCCGTTTGATGCCGAGGTTGTCAATGACAACGACGAACTAGCTTCACGATCAGACATATTAATTACTGCTACATCGGCGACCGACCCGACTATCTCGGCAGGAGCGGTGCAGTCCGGCACACACATAAATGCAGTCGGAAACTTCTCGCCCACTGGTCGTGAGATTCCCGGCACAGTAGTCGCCGCGTCTACCCGCTACGTTGACGACATTGACAATGCCATGGAAGAAGCTGGTGAATTTATCTTAGCTGCGTCGGAAGGCCTGATTCCACCAGGCGCTGATGGCATCACTGGCGATCTTCAAGGGCTGGTCCTCGGCAAAGTTCCACCACGCACCAATGAAGACGAAATTACCCTATTCAAGACTGTAGGCACCGCACTCTCCGATGTTGCAGGCTTGGCTGCAGCCGCAGTTGCGGCGGAGGCAGAAGATCTTGGCGTCGTGTTGAGCTGACATCCCAGCTGCCAAGATTCACGCTGTGCAGTTGAGCAACGTGACGAGTTGCTCTGTATGCTCTTATGCGTCGGCAGCGATCTCGGGTGGAGCGCCCCGCATCATATCGATGAAGCGATCGAAGAGAGGTGCCGCGTCATGTGGTCCAGGGGCTGCCTCGGGATGATATTGGACGGCAAGGATCGGCCAGTCCTTGTGTCGGATCCCTTCGAGTGTCCCGTCATTGAGGTTCATCCTCGTGACCACAAAGCCGCTTTTCTCGAGGCTGTTGGGATTGACGGCAAAGCCGTGGTTTTGAGAGGTAATCTCNACTGCCCCGGTGGCTAGGACGCGGACTGGATGGTTGGCTCCATGGTGGCCAAACTTTAGCTTGAACGTTGTACCACCGGCTGCCTGACCAATGATTTGGTGACCCAAACATATCCCAAGCATTGGGAGTTTACCGAACAGATGCTTGGCGGCTTCGACACCATAATCGACGGTTGCTGGGTCCCCCGGACCGTTTGACAGCAAGACGCCGTCTGGTTGGTACTCGAGCACTTCTTCCGGCGGCGTGGTGGCCGGGACAACTGTGACCTCACATCTGCGCGCACGCAGCGATCGTAGGATGTTCCACTTAACACCGAAGTCGTAGACGACGACCGAAAGGGTGTCTTCGTTAGGTGCGACTGCAGGCTGTGGACGAAATGTAACGGANGTCTCCGCCACGCNAGGCGTTCCGTTCCATTCGTAAGGGCCATCGCACGTTACCGACGGCACCAAGTCTTGACCTTCCATAGAAGAAATCTGCTGTGCCAGTTTGACGGCGGCGACTAGATCTGCTTCACCTTGTACGATAACGCCACGCTTAACGCCTTCCTGGCGAAGCCTGGTGGTCAAATCACGTGTGTCGATGCCCTCGATCCCTGGCACGCCTGCTTCAGCCAGGTAGTCACTGAGGGAAGTCTCGGCCCGCCAGTTGCTCGGTTGCGTGGTGAGTTCACGCACGATGAAGCCTTCAACATGGATTGCGTTGCTTTCTGCGTCGGCCGCGTTTACCCCGTAGTTGCCGATCTGTGGTGTCGTCATTGTGACGATTTGACCCTTGTAAGAGGGGTCGGTGAGGATTTCCTGATAGCCTGTCATCCCGGTGTGAAAAACAACTTCACCCGCAGCTTGATCGGCACACCCAAAACTCCGTCCAGGGTAGGCGGTACCGTCTTCTAGAACCAACCAGGCTGTACCACCGATAATCATGAGGCGAGCGTAACACGCTGTCTGTAAACCCTCGATCTGCAGCTAAACGACCGCAGGGAGNCACTTTTAGCTGTGTGTCACCAATAAGACGGCTAGCGACCTCAGGGCACGATGCAGTACTCTTTTAAGTACGGGTCGGAGCAAGCCCTGATTAGTTTTCGAAGGAGTCAATCCATGAGTTCTAGCACTGAGGCGCAGACATCGGAAAGGGCGCCTGCGCCGCAGCTTTCGCCCAACCAGCTCATTATTTTCACGCCGGCNGCAGTAGGAAAGGTCATCAGTTTTTCNCAGACCAACCCCGAGGCCGAGGGTAAACAGCTTCGCCTCTATGTCCAGGGGGGTGGGTGCTCGGGCTTCGAGTACGGTTTTAAGTTCGATGAGCGGAAGGAAGGTGACTATGTTCTGCCGCAAGGCCATGGTGAGGAGAGCATCGAGGTTTTGGTTGATCCGTTCAGTTTGCCGTTCCTCCAGAGCTGCACCATTGACTATTACGAGGACTTTGCGGGTAGTGGCTTTAAGGTGAGCAATCCGAACGCCACTGGTACCTGTGGTTGCGGACACTCCTTCTCAACATAAGTTCAGAGTTCGTCAGCGTTCAACTAGAGCTTTACGTGGATGTCCTCGCCATCGACGCGAACTTCGTAGGTGTCGACGCTTTGTCCAGGCATGCTTTCACATTCGCCAGTGGCCATGCTGTATTCCCAGCCGTGCCATGGGCAGGTGACGGTGCCGTCGGTGCAAAAGCCGTCACCGAGTGGGCCACCACGGTGAATGCAAGTGTTGTCGAGCGCGTGAAAAGTACCATCGACGTTGAACAGCGCGATGGCCACTCCATTCACCTCGCATACTCGACCTTCCCCTGGAGGAATGTCGTTAGCCTTTGCAGCCCATGTAAAATCGGACATTTAATGCTCCTCCTTCTCAATGGGTTGTGCAACTCGCGGATTTTGTCATGGGTGATTCTGTTGGTCAAAAAGTAGCCCAGACGGTAGCTCCCGATCAGGTTGGCAATAGCGGTGGTTCGTTTAACAGTGCTGTGCGCCTGATGTTCAATGCCCTAGCACCGCGCTACGATAGTTTCAATCATTTTTCATCACTCGGGCTCGACTATGGATGGCGCCGTGCCACAGTTCGTTCACTAAAGCTGACAGAGAGTGATCTGGTACTCGATATCGCCACTGGAACAGGGGACTTGGCGTTCGCTACTACGCAATCAGCTCGCGGAATAGTTGGCTGTGACTTTGCCGTCGAGATGATTCGCCGCGCCCACGCTAAGGTCCGTCCCGGTGACGGCACTTGGTTCCACGTAGCGTGCGCTGAGTGTTTGCCATACTGTGACGAGCGGTTCCAAGGTGTCACGTCAGCATTTGCTATGCGCAACGTCAAGCCGATACTTGAGGACGTACTCGCAGAGGCTTTTCGGGTGCTTGAACCGGGTGGCCGCGCAGCAATTCTAGAATTCAGTCGGCCACGGATGGCCCCCATTCGCTGGGGGCACAGTTTTTACACTCGCTTACTGATGCCGCGGGTAGGTCGTTTTGTCACCGGCACGGTGGAGCCATTTCACTACCTATACCGCAGTATCCAAGAATGGTATTCGCCCGACGAATTTGCTGAAATACTTCGTACCGTTGGGTTTGCAAATGTTCGTTATCGTATGATGAGCTTTGGTACAGTTGCGCTGCACACCGGGACTAAACCAACCGCTTGTCGCTTGTAGCTTAGGACAATAATGATAAGACGCATAAGAATGGCAGGGCTCATACTACTGGCTACAACGTCAGTCTTCTCGACCCTTGCCTCTGCCCATGAAGTCGCCCCGGGGCAATTGCTGTATGGTGTCGACCGCGCCAAGATCACGGGCATTGCTGCCGATCACGAGCCGTTTGCGCTGGACCAAACGGTTCGCNTAGCGATCGAAGTTGAGATGTTGCCNGGTATGCACGTCAACGCNAATCCGCCGACGTTTGATTGGATGATACCTGTGGAGGTCTCGGTCAAGGGGGTCGAGGGGGTCAGTCTAGTCGAAGCGTTTTACCCGGAGCCTGTAAGCGTCAAGTTTCCTTACGACGACGAACCCTACCTCGTGTACCAGGATACCTTTGTGCTCGGCCTTGTCCTGGTTATCGCCGAAGACATTCCAATAGGCGGCCGCGAGCTCCAGGTCGTGCTCGATTATCAGGCGTGCAACGATGAAGCTTGTTTCGCGCCGACCGACACCTCGATCAAGATGCCGATCATGATGGTTGCAGATGTGGACCAGAGCCGGGAAATTTCCTCGCCCCTTATTGACCGGGCCCCTTTCCCACGTTAACGAGCGCAAAACTGCGGATTTTCTTAGGGTTGCGCTTCTCTCGGACGCTTACCAAGATAGGGTGCAATTGACTCACCCTAATTCGCTGGTCTCTATGTTACCCAGCTTCTGCCTCGCGCTTGGCTTTGATATCGTCGATGATCTTTTGTGAAAGGTGTGCCGGTACCTCGTCATAGTGTGAGAACTCCATTGTGTACGTGCCACGGCCTCCGGTGAGCGAGTTCAAATCGGGAGCATAAGTAAGCACCTCAGCGAGCGGAATCTGTGCCTTAATCATCTGTTGGTGACCACCGGCCGGCTCCATTCCCTGGACACGGCCGCGNCGGCTATTGAGGTCGCCCATTACATCGCCCATCGCGTCATCGGGAATACTGATTTCAATGTCCATTAGTGGCTCCATCAACGTCGGCTGAGCCAGTAAAGCTGCTTCTTTGAAAGCCATCGAACCGGCGATCTTGAAGGCGATCTCGGAAGAGTCGACGGCGTGGAACTTCCCGTCGAGCAAGGCACACCTAAAATCTTCGAGAGGAAAGCCACAGAGCACCCCTCGTGCAGCTGACTCCTGGACACCCTTCTGAACGGCGGGCCTGAACTGCTGCGGTATCGAACCGCCGAAGATCTTGTCCTCGAACTCAAAGCCTTCGCCAGCGTCATTCGGTGACAGCTCAATCACACAGACACCGAATTGGCCGCGGCCGCCGCTCTGCTTCTTGTGCCGACCCTCTGCTCGTGCTGTACCACGAATTGTCTCGCGATAGGGAACAGTAGGTGGTTTCAATCTCGTTTTCACGCCGAAACGTTTCTCAAGCTTTGCCACGGTGACCTCTACGTGGAGTTGGCCGAGCCCGGAAACGAGCAACTCGTGAGTCTGCGGGTCGCGGTTGACGGCGATCGTCGCGTCTTCCTCACAGAGGCGTGCGAGTGCCTCACTAATCTTTTCTTCATCCGCCTGGGTTTGAGGTTCCACTGCGAACGAGATTGCCGCCTTAGGAAATTCAACAGGGTCGATGATTATTGGCTGTGATTTATCGCAAAGCGTATCGCTGGTGTGGATATCTCTGAGCTTGGCGACTGCGCACAACTGCCCGGCAACGACACCCTGGGTGGGTTCATATTGCTTACCTTGCACCAGTGACAAGTTCGCCAGCTTTTCAGTGGTGTTGCTGCGTGGATTGAGCATTGGCGCATCGATGCTGGCTGAACCCGAGAACACCTTCATTAATGAGATGCGGCCGGCATAGGGGTCGGCCACCGTCTTGAAGACCAACGCTGCAAACGGACCCTCTGGGTCGATCGGCCACGAGGCCTCTTCTTTATCCTTGGCATTCGCCCCGGTAAAGTCGGCGCGCTCATCGGGTGAGGGAAGATAGTTGACGATAGTGGCAAGCACCCGGTCGGTGCCTATGCCGTGTAATGCTGACGTGCAAAGAACCGGAAACAACAAACGGTCTCGCACTGCAGTACGAATGCCCTTTGCGAGTTGCTCAGGGGTCAAGTCGCCTTCCTCGAAGAAAACTTCCATGAGAGTTTCGTCACCTTCGGCCACCATCTCGACGAGCGCTTCACGCTGGCTCTCAGCGGTAGCCTGCAACTCCTCAGGAATGTCTCNGGCGGAGGCTCTCCCGTCACCATCACGTTTGTAACTGAAAGCTTTCATTTCAACGAGGTCAACTACACCACTGAAATCGTGTTCTTTTCCGATCGGAATTTGCAAAGCTACCGCTTCGCGCCCGAAGCGTGCCTGTATGGCCTCAAGGGTACGTTGGTAGGAGGAGTTTTCTCGATCGAGACGGTTGATGGCGATGAACCCCGGCGTCTTGTATTCGCGAGAGTACTGCCACGATTTGTCACTCATCACCTGGGGGCCGGAGACAGCGTCTATCAAAAGCGCAAAGCTGTCCGCTACACGGACCGAAGCCTTCGTGTCCGGACGAAAAACACTGTAGCCAGGTGTGTCGATAAAGGTGACGTGTTTGCCCTCGAAGTTGCAATGGGCAAGCGCTGCCTGGATTGAAATCTGTCGTTCAATCTCTTCAGGNTCGTAGTCGGTCGTCGNGGTACCTTGATCTACGAGCCCCATTCGATTGACGGCGCCCGTGGTGTACAGGCACGCTGANACAAGCGTNGTTTTTCCGGTGTCTCCGTGACCTACCACAGCGACGTTTCGCAGATCAACGGTTGTGACTTTAGCCATCGCCTCCCCTGAGATCTTCAGAACCATCCGATAACAAGCCGGCGCGGGCTGCGACCCTAGAATCGCCGTCTAGCCCCGCGAGAATATCACGGTTCGTCCCGGACACGTCGTAGCGTGCGGAGNAGCTCTTCGAAGTCTGTTGGCAGTGGCGCGATAAATTCTAGTCGCACGCCACTGATAGGATGATCAAGTCGCAAGCGAGAGGAATGGAGCCCCGGTCTGTCGAAGTCGCGGATGGCGCGTCTTGCTCGGCCGTCAGGCACACTTTTCCACTGTGCGCCAACGTACTTCAGGTCACCCACGCAAGGGTGATGTATCGCCTCGAGATGGGCCCGCACTTGGTGCGTGCGGCCGGTTTTAGGCCAAACGTCGAGCAACGCAAAACCGCCTAGGTCTTCGACAAACTCCCAGCGAGTGAAAGCGTCACGAGGCCGGTTGGTGTTCGATGAAATCTTTGTTCGATTACTGCGGTCGCGGCCGATGGCCAAATCGATGTCGCCAGATGACGCCCGTGGGCAACCATAAACCACCGCGGCGTATTGCTTTTCGACCGTTCGAGCGGCGAACTGGCAGGCGAGTGCGGCGTGGGCCTCGTCATGCCTCGCCAAAGCCATAATTCCAGAGGTTCCCTTGTCGAGGCGATGCACTATCCCTGGGCGATCGCTGCCACCGCACTGCGAAAGGGTTTTGCCATAGCGGTGCAGTAAGCCGTTGACCAANGTTTCCTNNTGTTGCCCNGCNCCCCTGTGTACGACCAGCCCTGCAGGCTTGTTGATGACAGCGAGATCATNGTCTTCATANATNACNTCAAGGTCNAGAGCTTGCGGNCGAGGCTCATCNGCAGGNGTCCTTCTAGGCAGAAAAACGGTGATTTGTTGGCCGCCTCCCACTGAAAAGCTCGGTTTTACTGCGGGCACTTCGCCGATGACGACATGGCCGCTAGCAATGAGGCGCTGAATCTTGGAACGGGACAGATCNGGNAACAGAGTGGCAAGNACACGNTCGATACGCTGACGGGCTAGGTGGTCCGGTACGGTTACTCGGTGGTTGGAGCCGTTGTTTGGCAGCTTTGNCTGCATCAATTGTCGCCCTNCGATCAGGATGCGCTCTCGNCTGGCTCCATCGGNNCATGTTTACCCTTCAAACGGGCCAGCATGCCGAGGGCGATAGTGGCGCCCACGATGGCAATGAATTGGGAGGTCGATAGTGCTCCGCCGAANAAGAAGCCACGTGGGTCNGCCCNCAAGAACTCATGNAAGAAACGTAACGNGGCGTACGCGAGCACGTACGACCAGAAAATCTGTCCGTCGTATTGCTTGCGCCGGAGCATCCAAATCAAGAAGCCTCCAAGCACGAGGTTGGTAGTGGCTTCGTAGAGCTGCGTTGGGTGCAGTGGGATGTTCAAAGGTACACCGACCAGAGAACCACTGTATGTGTCTGTGAAAGTGACACCCCACGGAAGGTCCGTAGCGATACCGTAGCAACAGCCGGCTGCGAAACAGCCCAGACGACCAATACCGTGGCCGATTGCCACAGCAGGTGCACTGATGTCGGCGACTTTCCATACGACTANCTGGTAGCGACGGGTATACCAAAAAGNGGCCAAAATNGCGGCGGTGAAACCACCGTAGAAAACGCCTCCTGCCTGCAGCAAGCTCATGCCCATCTGAGCGAGGGNNCCGATNTANGCACCTGTCGATCCGAGGAAGCCGAGNGCCTGACCTACTGCACCTCCACCTTCCGTTGCNAGTGTTCGGAACTGCCTCGAATAAACTTCCCAGTCAACCACTAACAAGAGGATCTTCGCCCCNACCAGAGCGGCGAGAATGATGTAGACACCCATGTCGACGATCACNTCTCCGTCAATCTCTTCACGTNGTGCCAATCGNCGTGCNACCAAGATGGCTATGAGGAACGAAAAGACAAGCAGTACACCGTACGTGTGAATAGTGATCGGTCCTAAGACCGGAAGCGGTAGTTCAAACAGGGTTGGAAACATNGACTAGCCTCGGATNGTTTCTGCTAATTCAACGGAGCCATGTCTTCGGCAGCCGTTTTCTTCACGGAAGTTTCGTTTGCCGACAAATTATCGCATTCTTCAGGAGGCGCTTCGGTCATCATGGGTGAATCTTTTTCGACNTCGCCTTGTTTAGCCATGACNATGAACAAGGATATCGCGCCAACNGTAATCGCNNTATCGGCGACGTTAAAGGATGGCCAATGGTAACGGCCCCAGTGGACGTCGATGAAGTCGACGACATAGTGGAGACGCAGCCGATCGATGAGGTTGCCCAACGCACCACCGAGAATGAGGCCGAACGTGGCCATGACGCGGGGCTCGTGCCAACCTTGCCGAGCGTAGGCCCAGATCAAACCGATAGCTAACACCGACACAACGACCAGTCCTGCTCGAACGGGGGCCACCGGTGCATCGCCGAGCAAGCCGAAAGCGGCACCTGTGTTCCGTACGTGTGTTAGGGCAAGAAAGTTGTCGATCAAGTCGATNCGGATCTGAAAGGGAATCCNGGCGCTCACCATAAGCTTGGTGATTTGATCAAGAGNCAGNACGGNTGCTGCGATGAGCAATACCCCCGTACGGTCGCGCATTTATGTGTCATTCCCCCCGCGATGANCCTAACTGTGGGTTACTGAAGCTTCAGNAAGGCGCTGCGGTACTGCATGGCCGTTGCGGTGGTCACATCGTTTCCAAGGTCTCCTGAAACGAGACGGGCAGGACANCAGCTCCTNAAATGAAGAATAGGCNCGTATNCCTGCAGACACAAGGTTTTGAGGCGATTCATCCGTCCTGACTTCAACCCGACGTGGTGGTACTGTGACCAAGAATTGGCCCTCCGGTCGTGAGGCCGTCCCTCTCCGNAAATTATTGGGNCCCATCATGTCTTTGACTGGTCAAAAGAAAGAGCGTCACATGCGTATAAGACAACTTCTAGTCAGATTTTATCCACTGGTTTTTGTGACAGTGATGATGGGTTTCCTAGTTGTTCCGGCTGTTGGCTTCGCGTCACCCGCGTCGCAGCAAGGACAACAAGAATCCCGGAGGCTCCAACTCAGCCTTGAAGAGGCGGTGCGATTGGCTCTCCGACAGAACCTAGATATAGCGTTTATTGACTACGACCGTGACATTGCTNATCAGAGCATAATTACGGCGGAAGGTTTNTTCGACCCGATCCTTGGTGTCGGTACNCCCGGTACGCCGGCGNTCGTTGGAACTGTCGCCAGTGGTTTTGGNCAGACAGCTCCGCNGATCGGAGGCGTTGGGTTTTCGTCGTCGGAGAGTCCATCGACGACAGCGCTCGCTGGCGCGNCTGTCAGCGAGAGCCAGGGTTTCNNTACTCAGGTTCGTTTCACGCAACAGTTTGATTTTGGGTTCAACTACCAATTGGGCTACAACATTGGTCNTAGCACNAGCAACAGCACNTTTACGAACCTGAATCCGTCATGGAACAACACCTTCGGGTTTGCTTTCGCCCAGCCGCTGTTGCGCGGTCGGGGAAAGGAAGCGAGCGGTGCGCAGCTACTTCTAGCGAAGCGCAATGCAGAGGTTAGCGACCACGTATTTCGCACCCAGGTGGAGACTGTTCTGTTCGGTGTCGTGCAAACCTACTGGGAATTGGTGTTCGCGCGACGCAACTTGGAAGTCTCCGAAAGATCGCTGCAGCTAGCTCAGGACCAGCTTGGTCGAACACAGGTACAGGTTGAGGTGGGCATGCTGGCCCCGATTGAGGAGACTCAGGCAGAAGTCGCCGTGGCGCAACGTCGGAACGAACTGATCATCGCACGAAACGGAGTCGAGGACGCTACCGACAACCTAAAGGTGCTACTCAAAGCCGAGTCTTTGCCGGACGGCTGGGAAACTGTAATTGACCTTACCGAGGCACCGGAGATTACACCACGCCAAGCTGACATTGATGAAGAGATCCAGACGGCACTCGCCAATCGGCCCGAAATTGCCACTGCCCGGGCCCAAATTGCCGCCAGGCAAGTCGAGGTTAACGTTACACGAAACTCCATGTTGCCAGCACTCGATGTGGTGGGCGGGATTTCGTTCGTTGGTGTCGGTGGCGATACGATTGTCCGCGAACCCTTTCCTGGCCAAAAGATCATCGAAATTCTTCCCGGTGGCTATGGCGATGCTCTCAGTGCTTTGTACGGGTTCGGTTTTAGCACATGGAGAGTTGGATTTAACTTCAGCATGCCGATTGGCAATACCACAGCAAAAGGAAACTACGCGCAGGCGACACTCAATGAAGACAAGGCGCGGACTGAGTTAGAACGTACCGAACAACAGGCGATTCTTGAGGTCCGACAAGCGGTGCGTGCTGTCGCTGCAGCTGGCGAGCTTATGGTCTCGACAGCAAAAACGCGCGAGCTGGCAGAACAACAGCTGACAATCGAACAGGATCGCTTTGATGTCGGCATGTCGACGAACTTCGAGGTGTTGGCGTTTCAGGACGAGTTGAGGCGTGCACAGGCACAGGAGCTCCGTGCCATGATTGACTACCGCAATGCACAGGCTTTACTGTCGCGCGTGACGGGTGCAATCACCGAGGCCTGGGGGATTCAAATTCAGTAGGTAGCTTCCCAGATCCATATGTGAGGGGAGCACCTCTCGCTGGTCTTGAGACACGAGTTGCCCCTCTCTATGATGACGTGGAATGGACAATACTCGTACATCCTCGTTAGTTGTCACTGTGGCTATTGCCGCGGGTACGATGCTTGCGCTCACCGGGGCCATCTCGCAACAGAAAGACACCCCTACGCAATTCGGAGCCGCCGTCAACCGTGTTCTCGTCGATGTCACGGTATTAGACAATAAAGGTCGATTCGTTCCCGACCTGACTATCGAGAATTTCGAGATCCTCGAAGAAGGCCAGCCAGTTGACCTTAGCTTTTTCGCCCTTGAACGATTCCGCAAAACGCTCCCTGTTCGGGCGACGGAAAACGGTGAAGTGCCGCAAGAGGAACAGATGCCACTGGAACTCGCGGAAGCGGCGCTTTTGCCGCGCTATATGGTTTTGTTTATCGACGGGTTCAATACGTCGCCACCTGATTGGGACAATGTTCGCTACGCCCTTAACGACTATCTCGACAAGCACGTCCAGGAAAACGATCGTCTCTTATTGGCGACGCTAACGCCGAACCGGAAGCTTCTGGTGGGACCCGAATTCACCCAGGATGTCAATAGTCTCAAGCGGCTCATTAACGAACTGGTGACTAATCCAGCAATTAAGGAGCGTGAGAGGCAGAACAAGCAAGACCTGTTGGCACTTCTGTATGACGACTCGAATCAGCTTTCGGGCATCAATGTTGCCGGGGAGAGCATTGGTTCCGACCCGCAAGGGAACGTAGCCAATGAGGCCAATATTCTACGCCAGGGGGCCAATTTGGCAGACGTGTTTGCTGGCCAGCGCAAAAACGAGATTCTCTACACACTGAATTCGATGACGTCGTTGGCCGAACACCTTAGCCGCACGTTTGATGTTCCCGGCCCCAAGACGATGATCATGGTATCGGGTGGGATCTCAGAAAATCCCGGTAGCGCCTACTATTACATTCTCGATGCTCGTCTCGACCAAGCGTCAGCCGCGGCGCGAGTAGATGCACCGATGGCTGCCGAACATCCGGTTGCTTTCCGCCAGCCGCACGCTCAGACGATTGATACTTACTTGCAGCGTGCAGTTGGTCACCTCAACCGCATGAACTACACGCTCTACACTATCGGAGCGCGCGGGACGATGATTGGTGCGTTCGACGACGCGACGGATAGATTTCGTAGCAATCTTAGTCCCGGTATTTCGTCGATTGCTTACCGTGATGAAGAAGTGGGACTGGAGACATTGTCACGCGGCACGGGCGGTCTAGCATTCCACAACTCGGCTAATTTCTTCGGTGCCTTTGAGCGGATCGATCACGATACGGCGTTCCGCTACGTGCTTGGCTATACGCCACCAGAACGGGCTGATAACGCCAATCCAGACAAATTTTACCGGATTCAAGTCAAAGTCGATCGAAAAAACGTTAACGTCCGCGCCCGCCGAGGCTATGTAGGCAGTTACTAAACTTAGCCACCCATCACTTATCACTACTTATTTGCGCTGATCTAGGCGCGGGGTCCGCATGAAGGCCTTAGCCATCCGAAAGCATGGTGCTCTTGATCAGGTTGCAGTGCTCGATGTCCCTCCTGCCGCGGTGGCCAGGGGCAGCGTCCGCGTTGATCTTCGAGCTGCGGCACTTAATCACCTTGACCTCTTCGTAATTGCTGGAATTCCTGGGATAGAGCTGTCGATGCCCCATGTACTGGGGGCTGATGGCGCCGGGGTGGTGAGCGAAGTAGCCGATGGTGTCAACAACGTGTCTGCAGGCGATGAGGTCGTACTTGATCCCGGTCTCGGCTCTCCTGACGAAGACGGCTATTCACTGTTGGGCGAGATGGTACCTGGAACTTTCGCTGAGCAGATCGTTGTCCCAGCCGAGAACTGCTACCCCAAACCAGCTTCGCTTTCTTGGGCCGCCGCGGCAGCGTTTCCGCTCGTCATGCTGACAGCTTGGCGCATGATGGTGTCCAAGGCAGGCCTGCGAGCAGGGGAGTGGGTTTTGATCCACGGCATTGGTGGCGGGGTCAGCCTCGCAGCTCTTCAGATCGCCCGCCATCTTGGCGCCCGTGCCATCGTGACCAGTCATTGCGAGATTAAGCGTCACCGGGCGCGTGAGTTCGGTGCGGAACATGCCGTTGACTACAACCACGACGATGGGGTCGCAGCGGTCCGTGCTTGTACCGACGGTGTTGGGGTTGATGTCGTGATTGACAATGTCGGCGAAGCGACATTTGGTACTAGCATCCGTGCATGTCGCAAGGGAGGCCGCATCATCACCTGCGGCGCGACTTCGGGGCCGAAAGTCCTGGTGGACGTGCGCCGGGTTTTTTGGCGGCAGGTGTCCATTATGGGGTCAACGATGGGTGATTCTGCAGAGTTCCGCGCCATGCTTGCCGTCATTGAGTCAGGTGAGATTGTGCCGGTTACCGACCAGGTCTTTCCGCTTGCTGAGGGACGCGCTGCCCTTGAACGTTTGGAGACGGCCGAACAGTTCGGCAAGATCGTTCTTGATATCGACAGTCGTTAGCCGACCNTTGGTANGGGCTGCTAACATCAAAGTACCCGGCGATCCCACCAAAGCTCTNCCCAATGANCGATACTTCCTCCCGCGTNTATACGTGGGCTTCNTTCGTAAAGTTCGAACACACACTGTTTTCGTTGCCCTTGCTGTACGCAGGCGCGGTGATNGCGGCGGGCACNTTCCCCGACCTNCGCACCGCANTGTGGATTCTCGGTGGGGGAACCGGGGCNCGAACGGCNGCAATGGGTCTTAACCGGATCATCGATCGNAATATCGACGCACGGAANTTGCGAACCGAGGTNCGGGAGCTNCCNCGNGGAACTATGAATCTAGCNGAAGCCTGGGGGATTGTGGGANCNGGGCTAGCTCTCTACCTCTTATCTTGTTTCATGCTTTCNCCGTTTGCGTTGTCTTTGTCACCGGTNCCGCTGATTGTNTTTGTAATCTACCCGTANATGAAACGTTTCACGTCNNTGGCCCATTTCGGCGTAGGCACTGCCCTGGCGCTTGCGCCGTTGGGTGGTTTCATCGCCGTTACTGCGAGCATTTCTGNTTCTACCGCTGTCCTCTGGCTCGCAGCTTTCACCCTTTTATGGGTGGCTGGATTTGACATCATTTANGCCACTCTAGACATCGAGTTCGATCGCACGGAAGGGTTNCGGAGCCTGCCAGTGNGGCTCGGTCGGNACNCGGCGCTGGGNGTTTCGATGTTCACGCACCTGCTTGCAATAGGGTGTTTAGTAGGATTGTTTATTGAGGATCTCAGNGGTGGGTTGGCAATCACTGGNATCATGGNCACTGGTGTCGTGCTCGCCGCTGAGCACTGGCTCGCTGAGCGGGTNAACCTGGCGTTTTTTCAACTCAACATCATCGTCGGNTTNTTGGTGTTCGGTGTCGTANTCGCAGGCAAGCAGGGTTGGTGAGCGGACGATGAGGGATACAACGNTTANCAGTAAGCGGATATTGGTCGGGGTGACTGGCGCCTCTGGGGCACCCTACGCGGTGGCGTTTCTNCGNCGGCAGCTTGGAGATGTNTATCTGGCGCTGTCGAATTGGGGTCGTATGGTAATGCGTGAGGAGACCGGGCTGCAGGAAGATGACCTGCGGCCACTGGTTCAGAAGGTTTTCTCGGACAAGGATCTCGCCAATCCGTTTTCGTCTGGATCCAATACCTTCGATGCGATGGTCATCATCCCGTGTTCTTTGACAACCATGGCCAAGATCGCTTCTGGGATTGGAGACACGTTGATTACGCGCTCCGCTATGGTTGCCCTCAAAGAGCGACGTAGACTCGTGCTCGTTGTACGGGAAGCACCGTGGCCAACGAATGCGTTCGAAAATGCGGCCTGTTTATCCCGTGATGGTGTCATTGTCATACCGGCATCGCCTCCCTTCTACCACTCTCCTGAAACGCTCGACGAACTGGTTGAGCAGTTCGTTGACAAGGTAGTCGGGGCGCTTGGTTTCGAGCCGCGCAAGAAATGGCGGGAAGATGNCTTATAGNGATCTGCAGGGCTTTGCTTCGGCGTTGGAATCGGCCAATGAACTGCGNCGCATTGATGCCCTAGTTGATCCGTACCTCGAGATCGCGGAGATATACGATCGAGTGGTCAAACGGGAGGGGCCGGCCCTCCTTTTCGAAAACGTGCACGGGTCTGACTATCCGTTGCTGATCAACCCGCTCGGAAGCGCTCGACGTATCGAGCTTGCCCTCGGCCGACACCCCGCCGAGATTGGCNCTTCGTTGCTCGAANTGGCCGAGGCGGNACAGCCGCCACAACCGCGAAAATTNTGGAAACATCGATCGACGATTCGAGAGGTTCTCTGGAGCATGCGCGCATCACGCGTCCGCCGAGCGCCAGTCCATCAGGTNATAGAGGAGCCNGACTTGTNACGGCTCCCCGTGCAGACATGTTGGCCGGAAGACGGCGGTCCATTTATCACCTTTGGATTGGTAATTACTAAGGATCCGGAGACCCGCCAGCGTAATGTTGGTCTCTACCGGATCCAGGTGTACGACGCTACAACCGCCGGCATGCATTGGCAGATCCAGAAGGGGGGTGGTTTCCATTACAACAAGGCCGAACGTTTGGGAATCCCGCTCGAAGTTGCAGTAGTCATAGGTGCCGATCCCTATTTATTGATGGCGGCAATCACTTCGCTGCCCGAGGGCATGGACGAGATTTCTTTCTCAGGCCTTATGCGCCGAGCACCATGCAAACTGGTTCGCTGCAAGACCATTGATCTTGAGGTTCCCGCCGAAGCAGAGATAGTTCTTGAAGGCGTTGTCCCACCCCAAGAGCGGCGTCTGGAAGGGCCGTTTGGTGATCACTTCGGCCACTATAGTCATGCTAGCGACTTCCCCGTTTTTCACGTCAAGCAAGTTACCCGAAGGCGTGCGCCCCTATATCTGTCAGCAACGGTTGGCAAGCCGCCCCAAGAGGATAAGCATCTCGGTAACGCGGTGCAGGAAATGATCGGGCCNCTCATCAAGNTAATCCATCCCGAGATTAAGGACCTGTGGGCCTACTACGAAACTGGTTTCCATAACCTTTTGGTGATGTCGATGGATGAGCGCTATTACAAGGAATCGATGCGCACTGCGCTGGCATTGATGGGCACCGGACAGTTGTCGCTTACAAAGTGCGGTGTGTTNGTGGATGGCAACATCAACGTTAGCGATTTTGATGCTGTACTGCGGGAGATTCGTGACAACTTTGANCCTNCTAGTGATTTTCTGTTGCTACCGGGAGTGCCGCAAGACACCCTCGATTTCACCAGTTTCAGGATGAACCTTGGTAGCAAGATGGTGCTCGACGCGACCTCGGGTGCGAAGCGCACGCTACACGGGACGCCCGGTTCCGACGCAGCGGCGGTCGCCGACGCAGCCGGTGGAGACATTCCGAGCATTGAAGGCAATTTCTCGGGTCTGATCGTCCCTGGGTTAAGCTCAGCTTATCCCGGCGATGAGGCCATTAAGGCGGGTGCAAGGGATGAACAAAACAAACGGACGGAAAATGATCTCCGAGTAGCAGATCCNCGTGAAATCGATTCCCGTATCCTTGCTTACACGACTCTTCAGGATTCTCTTCTTGTCGCCCAAGTTGAAGTTGGAGGACGCGAGGTTGTCGAACGCCTTGTGCAGGCTCCTCTTGGCCCGATCAAGATGGTCGCCGCGGTGAGCCCAGATGTGCCATTGGATAACCGNGATCTTTTGCTCTGGGGAATCTTTACTCGCTTCGACTGCGCCCGCGACATCGTCTTTACCGAAGTACAACGACGTGGTGCGTGGACCACTTGCCACGGTGTAATGGGAATCGATGCGACCTTCAAACCCGGCTACCCCAAACCGCTAGATATGGACCCAGATATCGTTGAGAAGGTGGACAGACGATGGGCCGAATACGGGATAGACTAGTGGCATGGGCAGCCCTGTAAGTATCGATACAAGNGGTTTGCGCAATTTGACTGACCCGGCGCTTAAGCGCATCGTCGCCAAGTTAGAAACTGGTGAACGGCTCGATCGTGACGACGGACTTGCGGTACTTACTTCGCAGGACTTGATCGGTGTGGGTCGTCTCGCCAACGCGGTTAAGGAAATGCGATCGGGTCCCTATGCCTTCTTCGTGCTGAATCGTCAGATCAACCCGACGAATATTTGCGTGATCTCTTGCAAGTTCTGCGATTTTGCGGCTAAAGCGGGAGACGATGATGCCTATGAAATGACAATGAGCGAGATCCTTGAAAAGGTCCGGGAGCCGATCCACGAGGTGCATTTGGTTGGGGGCTTGCACCCAACTTGGCCGTTTGAGTACTACGAAGAAATGCTTCGTGCCATTCGTCGTGCCAACCCGGCGGTTCAGATCAAGGCGTTCACGGCTGTCGAAATCGAGTTTTTCTCTAAGATTGCCAAGATTCCCGTTGAGGACGTTCTCAATCGATTGGTTTCTGCTGGACTCGATACGATGCCAGGTGGTGGGGCAGAGGTTTTTTCCGACAGAGTCCATGACGAATTGTACCGGGAGAAAATGGGTGCCGAACAGTGGCTTNAGATTCACCGAGTGGCACACTCCAAGGGAATTCGTNCCAACGCAACATTGTTGTACGGTCACATCGAGACCCATGAGGAACGCGTNGAACACTTGATGTTGTTGCGCNATCTACAGGACGAAACCGGCGGCTTTTTGTCGTTTATCCCGCTTGAGTTTCAGCTTGGTTATACNAACCTTGTAGTTCGCCAAGCCTCAGCCCTTGATGGCTTGAAAACAATCGCCGCTTCCCGCCTACTCCTCGACAACTTTCCGCATATCAAGGCTTACTGGGTCATGCTCGGTGAGGAGACGGCATCGATGGCGCTTCAGTGGGGAGCTGATGACCTCGATGGGACCATNGGNGAGGAAAAAATNGCCCATGCTGCTCTCGCCTCNAGCCCGCTCGGGATGACGGCACATAAGATGCTNAAGTTAATGCGGGAGGCAGGACGTGTTCCGGTGCAGCGTGACGCACGTTACCGTGCCCTAACATTGTTTCCACCGCCGCCAGCACCGACACACTGGTCGCAACGCGGTGCCCGGGACGTNACCGCGATGATTCCGTCGAAAATTGATCCGATGATCGCAGACACCGGTGGGGTAAGTCTCGAAAATGAGGAGCTTTACTCTTGGGACCTGGCTGNAATAAGCCCTGAAGAGTTGGCCGCGCGCGGGACGCTTCTTCNTGGAGACACCCTTGCTGCTTACGATGCTGCAGGCTCAAGTTTGCCCACCGTGCCACCCTCGTTAGCCGAGAGCGAAGCGTCTCGATGAGTCGTCTGCGCATCGCCCACATTTCTTATTTGAACTCGGCCCCATTTTTTGCCGGCATGAGAGACGAGACCTTTCAGATGGTCGAAATGGATCCGCGGGCATTGGGCCAAGCAGCTGAACAAGGTGAAGTTGATGCCGGTTTGATGTCGATCGTGGACACGTTCGGCAANCCGCAGTTCGAGCCGCTCGGTGATCTNGGTATAGCGCTCTATGGTGCTGCTCACTCGGTGNTGCTNTTCTCTAGTAAGCCGGTGCAAGAACTCAACGGCGCGACGATCGGTATTACCGGTGAGACAAGTACTTCGTATCCACTNCTGCGGTTATTACTCAATGGNCACTTTGGGGTAAATCCNGCNGCCTATGTTCGGCGACCGAACGANCCGAAGGTTTCCGATGANGCGATCCTTTTGATTGGGGATTCGGCCTTAAGACGTGCCGCGCGGAGTGGGCAGGAGCCTGGCCGCCGTGACTATGCTGCTGGCATACTGGAGCTTGAGACTAGCCGCTCCGAGGAGCCCTACAAGTACGTGCTCGACCTCTCGGCGGCCTGGCGCGAGTGGAAAGGGAGGCCATTCGTCTTTGCTCGCTGGATGGTCCGCCGCGAAGTTGCGCGAGAGGATCGGACCATGCTGTTGGAGGCATTGTTGTCCAGCTTTGATGCCAATATGCGTCGCCTAAAGGAAGTAGCANCAGATAANGCTGATCGTGCGGGTATCTCANCCGAGGCTGCGTATGCNTACCTCATGGGGTTNATTTACCGCTTCGGGGACCACGGAGAGGAAGCNATTGAAATTTTCCGAGAATTACTCGAGTCGACCCACTGGTGGGAAACGGCGCCACCCGTAGCCCTTGAGAGGGAGGGCACATGAGTTCACCGGAGCTGGTGGAAAAGGCGCGTGATCGAGTACGACTGGCACGGTCCGAAGGTGGGGAGAACGCCGTTCCCGGACTGGTCTTGCAGCGCTTACTGGATCCGGTGGCGACGAACGGAATTGAATTGAAGACAATCGTCGACAAAGTTAATGCCGGTGGGCGTATAACGCCGGAAGAAGGACTCTGGTTGCTGAGCGATGCACCGCTACTGATGCTCGGCGAAATGGCGCGAATATGGCAGCGACGGCATAATCCCGAGCCGCGGGTAACATTCGTCATTGACACCAACCCGAATTACACAAACTACTGTGACGCCGACTGCCTGTTTTGTGCTTTCTACCGGAAGCCTGGTGACACAGAAGAGGGCTATTCACACAGCGTCGACGAACTCATGGGCCTTGTTGGTCGCTCTGTGGACCGGGGTGCAACGACAGTCCTGCTGCAAGGTGGTTTGCACGATGATTTGTCAATGGACTATTACCTCGACGTCATTCGTGCCTTTGTTGAGCGTTATCCGGATGTACATCCGCATCTGTGGTCGGCGCCCGAGATCGGTAAGATGCGCGAGGTCTCAGGTCTGACTTACAACGAGATTTTTGCCCAACTGTACGAAGCAGGACAGCGAACTATGCCCGGCGGAGGCGCAGAGCTCCTGTCTGATCGGGTGCGTGCTCGCATTTCACCTAAGAAGCAAAGTGCTGCGGAGTGGCTCGACATCCACCGCGCAGCTCACGGCCAGGGCCTCAAGACCACTGGCACGATGATGTATGGCCACGCTGAACAGCCGCCCGACATTATCGAACACCTCGAATGCTTACGCGCCCTGCAGGACGATACCGGCGGTTTCACAGCCTTCATTCCCTGGTCTTATAAGCCAGGAAACACACCTATGCAGAGACAATTCCCAGAGTATCCCGGTCCAGCGGTTTACCTCCGCATGCTCGCCTTGTCCCGCGTCTATCTGGATAACTTCGCCCACGTTCAGGCGTCGTGGTTTTCCGACGGGAAAAAGGCGGGCCAGGCCGCTCTTCACTTTGGTTGCGATGATTTTGGTGGCACGTTGATTGAAGAAAATGTGCTCTACGAGGCCGATCACGACGTATCAACGACGCCCGACGAAACAATCGAGATCATTCGCGAGGCTGGCTTCACACCCGCGCGGCGGCGGAATCCTCTTTATGATGTCATCGAAACGTATTGAGGCGTTCGCGTTACTGACGCTGCTTCTATTGATGGTGTTGGCCTGTATCTCGGAGACAACGATGGCCGAAAACCCCCCACTTCCTGAAGGTGCCGCGCGCGTTGTTGTTGAGACTAGTCTTGGCAACTTCATTATCGGCTTGCACGAAGAACAATCGCCGGTCACGGTCACGAATTTCCTGTCTTACGTCAACACTCAACACTTCGACCGGACGGTGTTCCACAGAGTCATCCCTGGGTTCATGATTCAGGGTGGAGGGTTTGTTCATCAAGGCAACCAGTTTGTACGCAACGAGGTTCGTCCACCGATCATCTTGGAATCGAATAACGGCTTAAAGAATTACCGAGGTGCCGTTTCAATGGCCCGCACACAGATGCCTAACAGCGCTTCAGACCAGTTTTTTATTAACTTGGATCACAACCAGTTCCTCGACAGCTCCGACATCGAAAGTGGCTATGCGGTGTTCGGGGTAGTGCTGGAGGGCATGGACGTTGTTGACGCAATTGCTGCCGTCGATACCCATCGGATCCCGCCCTTTCCTGAACCGGCAACTCCAGTGGAAGATGTGTTGATCTTGTCGGTTCGTTTCCAGCGTTGATCCTGCTTCTGTAGAGATATCTTTACCGAGCTTCCAGTTCTGTCTGTAGAAATGCCACTGTTGCTGGCCAAGCTATCTCTGAGGCGGCCATGTTGGCCCCGTCGCGGTCAGCTTGGGCCCGCAGGAAGCCATGCCCAGCGCCTTCGTAGATGTTGGCCTCGTAAAGCTTACCCAGTCTGTCCATCTCAGCCTGAGCAGGCTCGATCGTTGCGTTGACTCGCTGGTCATCACCCCCGTAGAAACCCTGTATAGGAGCTTGTATACGGCGTAAGGATTCCTTCGATGGCGATGTTCCGTAGTAGACGACGGCGGCTCCTAGGTCATCCCGAGTGGTTGCAAAATTGAAACTCGTACTCCCACCCCAACAAAAACCGATGATGCCGAATCGTTGGGTAGCTGCTGGCAGCATTGTGGCGTGCTCGACGCTCATGTTGATACGCCGGATCACTTCGGTGGGCTGCAACGAGCGCATTAGGCTTACCGCTGACTGTCGGTCAAGCGACGCTGAGCCTGTGTTGTTGGGTCCTTTCCCAGAGAGCATGTCAGGAGCTATGGCAATGAAGCCTTCTGCGGCAAGCTGGTCGGCGACACTACGCGCCCAATCATTGAGGCCGTAGATTTCGTGGATGACGACCACGACGGGTGCGTTGTCAGAGCGCTCGGGATACACGACATAGGCTTCGATTTTGTCTCCTCGAGACTCGATAGTGACCCATTCGGTGTGTCGTGGTGAATTTTCGAGACGGGTCCTGGCATCATCACCGGACGCAGGCAGGGCGATCTGAGTGCCCAAGGCGGCTATGCTCGTAATCATAGCCATTACAAGAAACATGATGGTGTGGCGGATGACTGTCAGACCGGGCGGGAGCAGCATGATTGTCTCCGGGCATTGATTAGGTCGAAGGAAAGGGGCTAAAGAAGCTTCCCAAGACTTTGATTATAGAGAAGAGATGCATGATCTTCGCCGAACTCCAGTATTATGAATCGCACTTATACATTTGATGGGCTTTAGGTTTGCTACCGTACACGAGACTTTGAGCATCCCCTGCACTTTTTGACAATAACGTTCGTATGTTCGAGCCATTCAGTAAGGTGGATTTTCACCATGAGTAATGACCTCTCCACAGGCGACGCCGCACCCGACTTCACTACCACCACCGATACTGGCGAGACCCTTAGTCTGTCGGACCTGCGTGGTAAGAAGGTAGTGCTGTACTTCTATCCGAAGGACGATACGCCCGGCTGTACCAAGCAGGCGTGTGGGTTCCGCGATAGTTACGCGGACTTCGAGGCCCACGGAGCCTTGGTCTTAGGCGTCAGTCCACAGGGTGAGGGGAGCCACGCTAAGTTCCGTGCCAAGTACGACCTGCCGTTTACTCTGCTGGTGGACGAGGATCATGCGATTGCTGAGACCTACGGAGTATGGGGTGAGAAAAAGATGTATGGGCGCAGTTATATGGGGGTAACTCGTAGTCACTTCGTCATCGACGAAGCGGGCATAATCGTTGATGCGCAGGCGAAGATCTCTCCGAAGGAGAGCCCGACCAAAGCTCTCGCGAGCGTTTCTGGCTAGTTTCCCAGCTGTTGCGTCGTTCCTTGATTGCGAGCCGCGGCAGGCACCCAAAGTTGCCTAGTTTACTCAGGTGCTGATCGTCGTCAGAGAAGGTCCAAAGGAGGCATGGTTTGGAGCAGTCCCTTGTTGACGGCCCCTTCGTAGAGTTTCGTCAGGGCTTCGATCCCTATGCTGCCCATGTCGGTCGTGATGTCGTCAACGTACTGATCGATGAAGGTACGAAGGACGTCTTCATTAAGCCCACGCCCGTGGGTTGTCGCGAAGGCGAGAGCGGCCTCCGGATTGGTTCGGGCAGCCTCAATGCTGGCTTCAAACGCGGCCGCGAGCTTGCTGCACAGCGGGTAACCAAGCGATCGTTTCACTGCTACGACGCCCAGAGGTACCGGTAAACACTTGTCCTCATGCCATGCCCGCGCCGGCTCGAAAATTGCGTGTAAGCCATGGTCGCGGTAGGTCAGCTGTGCTTCGTGGATAATTAAACCGGCGTCTACATAGCCTTTTGACACGGCGTCAATGATCGTGTCGAAACGCATTGGCACTGGTTCGAAGCTGTTCCCTGCGTAGGTTCGGAGTAGCAAGTAGGCGGTGGTCAGCAAACCTGGGACAGCGACCCGCATACCGGAAATGGCGGCCGCTCCCTGATTTTCGGTTGGTTCCCGACTAACTACGAGTGGTCCATAGTTTTCGCCGAAACTTGCACCGGCACGTAACAGGCGATACTCGGATGCAACCGATGGATACGTCCCGGCCGACAACGCGGTTAGATCGAGCCGTGCCTCCATAGCCCATTCGTTAAGCGTCTCTATGTCGTCAAAAACGCATTCGGTATGGATGCCCTCGAGATCGACTGTGCCGCTCGCCAGCCCCCAGGCCATGAAGGCGTCATCNGGGTCGGCACTTTGGCCGATCATTANCGTTGGGATATTTGTANGGTGGCTCAATATTGNGGGCCCCTGATCTGGATGAGTGTCAAAAGGGTCTACTTNTGCCGATCCCNGCAGATTGGCACTCANCGAATGGACGTGTAGTTTAGCCTTTCCATGAGCAACGATCTTCTGGCTTGGCGGGACCAATTCCCGATTTTGTCTCGCACGACCTATCTCATCTCTAATTCGTTNGGGGCAATGCCGCGTGGCGTGCCTGAGGCCTTGGGTAACTACACNGACGANTGGGCCAACGAGGGTGNCAGATCCTGGGAAACTCGTGACTGGTTGTCGCTGCCTTTGAAAATCGGCGATCGGATTGCTTCGCTGCTCGGAGCTCCGTCAGGGAGTGTCTCGACCCACGCCAACGTTACCCTGGCTTCGGCCGTCGCGGCCTCGTGCTTCGATTTCTCTGGNAAACGCAACAAGATCGTATGCTCGNCACTCAACTTCCCATCACTAATCTATTTATATCGACAGCAAGAGCAACGGGGAGCAAGGCTACACCTTGTGGATTCGCCTGACGGTGTGNGNGTGCCACTAGATGCGTTGCTTGAGGCCATCGATGAGCGCACCGTCCTAGTACCAATCTCCCATATCATATTCAAGAGCGCCTTCATCCAGGACGTCCAAGCTGTTGTCCANCGTGCCCACGAAGTTGGGGCGAAGGTNGTGCTCGATGTTTACCAGTCAGCCGGGGTGGTTCCCATCGACTTGACCCGTTTGGAAGTCGACTTCGCTGTCGGCGGAACCCTGAAGTGGCTCTGTGGCGGCCCGGGGGTTTCCTACCTTTATGTAAAGCCCGAGTTTGCTGACACCCTTGAGCCGNCACTCACGGGCTGGATGTCTCACACTAACCCGTTCGCCTTCGACCCGAGCCCCATCGAGCGGAGCACAGGCGCCGGGCGATTCATGAACGGNACACCTGCGATCCCAGCGTTATTTGCNTGCGGTCCGGGCCTCAAAATTNTCAATGANATTGGNGTGGANGCAATTCGTNNGAACTCGATNCGGCAGACACAGNNCCTGATCGATGCTTCCGATNAGCACGGTTGGNAGGTTAATACNCCACGGGATGATGGAACACGCGGTGGCACTGTTTCAATCATGGTTCCTGACTGTGAAAATGTTAGTCGTGAGCTTCTGGCGCGGGATATCTTGATCGACTTCCGGCCAGGTGCCGGTATCCGCTTGTCGCCACACTTCTACACTACCAACGACGAAATGGATCACGCTATTGAGACGATTGCTGAGATTGTTGCGGGCTAGGGCCAGCTCGACTTAGTAGCCGCGCCCACGATCCACCGCGTTCAACAGGGGATCACCTGCCACGTACCGCCGGTAGTTATTGGCGAACTCGTCGGCTATAACTTCGATCTCGCTGGGGGCGGCAATGTGCGGTGTGATCCAGGCACGGGATTGATCCCACAACGGGTGGTCTTCCGGAAGTGGCTCGGTATCGAACACGTCGAGCACGGCGGCGCCTAAGTGACCACTTTCAAGAGCCTCGAGTAAGGCATCTTCGTCGATCAGTTCACCTCGGGAAATGTTAATAAGAATGGTGCCTTCAGGTAAGGCGTCGAGGGCCCCGTGATCAATCATTCCGACAGTTTCGACGGTCTTGGGCGCGGCGATTACTAATGCGTCACATGCTGGCAGCATGTTTCGCCAGCTGGTGGCAGAGAAGACATCATCGATGCCTGGGACCGCGAGACCGGAATGCCTAACGCCGAGGACACGCGCGCCAAGCGTTGTAAGTGCTGTAGCCGTTGGAAGGCCAAGCGAGCCGAGGCCGATAATTCCGACAGTACGATCTGCCAGCAGTGGCCGCTCGTTCCGAGCCCACTCGTGCGACCGTTGCTTCTCGCGATAAGTGTTGATCCCGATGAGATGGTGCAATAGGTAGCCGACTACGTACTCGGAGATCTGTATGCCGAATCGGCCAAGAGAACGAGTCACAAGGACTGTGGCAGGGAGCTCTGTGCTCTCCAGGAAATGATCCACGCCGGCGCCGGTGACCTGCACCCAACGAAGAGCTGACATATTCGTTAGGGTTCCGGGTGGAACCTTCCATGCGAGTAAAATTTCCGCTGAGCTCAGCGCATCGGCTATCAAGGATGCGGCGTGGTCTGCCCCTGGCCTAGAATCCGGAGCACTAAGCACCGCTTCGCCAGTTTCGTGCGTTGCTGCGTTGATCGCCTCGATCGGGGCATCGGGCAAACGTTCCCGGAGGGCATCACGATAGGTGTCACCCTGGACATGCCATACGCAAACTCGTGGGGTTTTGTTCATTTGCAATAAGTCCTGACCGATGATGCATTATCTTTCGTTACGATAGTCTATGAGTCTTTGGTGCGTGCGAGTGNGGNAGGNAAAGTATTTCCTTTTGGCTCCTGGGTCGATGAAGTGGGTAGAGCGTAGAAACGAAGANGTCGTTGTCATTGATTTGATGGACGAGCTCAAACCTGAGNCCAGAGNCGTTCAACTGCGTTCGATCATTCTCGANTTGTTGGACCGCGATGAAAAGAAGATCCTCCTNAACTTCGACAAAACGTCCTATATGGATAGCGTTGGCGTCGGCGAACTCGTTGCTAGTTACACNACGGCTTCTATCCGTGAAGCCGAACTTAAGCTCCTTAACCTGCCCCGGCANATTCACGANTTNCTTGACTCCACGCAGNTGATTAGCGTGTTTGAGTATTTCAGTGACGAAGCCAAGGCTGTCGAGAGCTTCAACACCCCGGCAACCCACNGAACGTAGTTATTNTCAGATCACGCTGCTGAGAAGGCNTTCCCTGAATGTTGNCGGNACTGAGGTTGATGTAGTNANCAACNGAGATACATGTAGAACAAGGAACATAGTGGTTNTCAAAATGTTGCTGATAGGAATCTTCAACAGGTGGCTTTGTNAGAAGTTGAACCGGATGCCTACAGCAAGCCAAAATCCACCGAGGTCAAGCGACGAAATTTCNCGGGNNACCTNTTCGTTAACTTGGTCGACTAAAGTTGAAACAAGGTTTGCGTTGGCGACCACGTACTTAACATCGACATTGAAGTTGGCCGGGCCNCGCTGCCACTCCACGCCGCCAGCNCCGTGAAACCCAAACGCCGGATTGACGTTTACTGCTGTAGCGAAGCCACTNGTTGCGAGTTCCGCNGCGACCGACTCGTCGAGATTGAATCTGTTGAGGTATGCGCCGATTCCGCCCCCAGCATAGGGCTTCGCGCCGCCGAACCTCCAAAGCTGGACCCGTAAGGTCGCGCGGAGCGGAAACATTGACATATGACCCAAGGGCAGAAGGCCATCAGGTTTCGCATTCATGNTGAGACGGCCGNTCTCGGTTTCAANCTCTANATCAGCGATAAGNCGACGTACCGANAACACAGTAAAGCCCAAACCTGAGTCAAGATTCTCTTCACCTAGCATGCTTANNATTCCACGCCCACCNTACGACCATCCAGAANTCCAGTTGATACCGGAGTCCTCCAATTCAGGNGNTTCTGGTTCCTGGTGTGCAGTGGGNNCNCTTGNATCAGNGCCTGCTAATTGGGNTGCATGAGCCNCGNGTGTTGATACGGCCATCCACAGGCTTATGCCAAGCAGACAGAGANATGCCTGNCCTGCCGCTATCGTTACTCTATGNTTCATGCTCCCTCCGTCGGCNGATGAGTGGAGNGTGACCTTTCCANTCATTCTTTCAGAGCCAGGGGAGGTNGGTNGNCGCCTGACNCTAACAATTGTAACAAGTTTCATCCCGNTTCTANTGGTCTGGCCACCAGGTCTTTAGANNTGGANCTCGAAGANTTGTGTGCGCTCTGGAGGCAAAGGCGATAGCATCGGTTGAGCNGTCGCCCCGTAACTTTTCGACGAAACGTCGTAGCTACGTATGCATGAGTATCGCGNCAGGCCTACNCCACCGTTCAGCTTCGANCTGACGGCCTCTTTNTTGTCACCTGGTCCCACGGACCAGGTCGACGTTTTCGACGGGAAGCGATACATGCGGTTGCTTGAGCTGGAAAGCTCGTCGCGCCTCGCTCTTGTAAGCAGCCTGGGGTCGGAACAGCGCCCGGAACTGATTATCACTCTGATGAACGGCNCGGAAANNGANGAGCGTCCGACTGNGCGGGTTNTGANTCGCATGCTAGGGNTGNATTTCGATCTNGGGCCCTTTTACGAGCTGTGNCAGNGCGACCAACAGCTATACGCTCTCAGNCGTGATCACTATGGCCTCAAGCCGNTCCAACGTTTGCGNCCGTTCGAGTCGCTNGCNNTGGCGATCGCCAGCGAGGGNCAANAAAAACATATGCTCCGGGCTACGCTATCGTCGATAGCNGAGGTTCACTCCTACANNGTTGNCTGTGCAGGGNNNANGTTTTATTCGTTTCCAAACGCCGCCACTTTTNCTGNGCNTGNGGTCNAGGATCTCACGCACGAGCCGGTAGATAGTATCCAGGCTGGNCANCTACATAATCTGGCGNCGTTGGTNACGCGTGGCGACCTNGNCCTNAAGGCTCTTCGNCGCCGGCCCACTGATGAACTTCTTNCTACGTTAGAGTCGCTCAGCGGTGTTAGCGCGGTGGGGGCNCAGTTNACGGTTCTTTGTGGTTATGGTCGCTTGGAGTGTTTTCCGATCGCCGATACGCTGTTGCAGCGCTGGATTACNCGAAATGTTTATAACAGCGANAAGGTTGATCTCCCGGCAGTCNAGGCATGGGCTGAGCAGTGGGAAGATCTGCGCGGCNTNGTAGCGTTGTACATTTANGCTGAATTGGTCAAGAACGGCGAACTCTAGGGAAGATNATCGGNCGAAAAGCTTAGGTCGGGNAAAACATCATATGGCTNCGNGAANNAAACCTAAGGATGATCGNTANCGGCTGCCGGCCGCGGCCGANCGACGTAGCCGCAAGCTTGCCGAAGAACGCTTTGATCGTTATCTCAGCGAGCATGATCTGAAGCTCACACCGGAGCGTCGGGAGATCCTCAAGGAGTTCTATCGTATCCACGAGCACATCGAGGCTGATGAACTGATGTTTCATTTGCGGCGGGCTGGAGTGCGCGTGTCACGGGCCACGATCTATCGGACACTTGACCTTCTAGTCCAAGCGGGGTTAGCGCGCCGTATTAGCTTGGGCAAGGANCACTCTTATTACGAGCACATTCTTGGCCGTGAAGCACACGAGCATATGATTTGCCTCGGTTGCGATCGCATCATCGAATGGNTGGACGCGGAGCTTGCCCGAGTGGTGTTCCGTAACTGNGCNGAGCAAAGCTTTTCACCCGCTCGCCACAGCTTGCAGGTGTTNGGCTATTGTCAGGATTGCTCCAAAACCAGCGAAGCCCACAGGGCTCTGGAGTTGGGTGAAGATGCCAACCTGTCGTCCGACGGTTGACGACTGAGGAGGTACTACGTTGCTCAGCATGTGAGCGCGTAGCGCTGTACGATTCTTTCTCCCCTCGATGCGCCAGTTGCGGCGAAGCCCTGGAATTCGTAGTCGCAACGTCAGAGACGTCTCCAGTGTTGCCTAAGGGGAAGTCTCGGATGCCACACTTTGGACCCGATGAGGGAATGTGGCGTTATCGAGCGTTGCTTCCAAAGACCGACCGGGAGCTGATCAAGCGACGCGTATTCATGGGCGAGGGAGGAACCCCTTGCCTNCGTGNTCGGCGGATTGAACGCGATTTAGGATGTCGGGAGGTATGGCTTAAGGACGAAACCTGCAACCCCACGGGCTCATTTAAGGACCGTGGAANCGCCTTAGGGGTTGCGGTATTGGCACGTCTAGGGTTTACCGCTCTGGGGACGGTGAGCACCGGCAATATGGCGAAATCCGTAGCCGCCTATGCCGCAAGGGCAGGGATGGAAGCGACGATCTGGGTCGGTGCTTCCACACCGGTTCAAAAGCTTGCTCCGGTTGCGGTCCACGGTGCTGTGCTTCTCCGAATCGACGCACCCTACGGCGAAATCTACAACGCCAGCATCAAGTGGAGCCGGCGCACCAACGTGCCGTTCATCAACTCCGATTCGGCGCTCCGGGTGGAGGGTCAAAAGACCATCGCTTACGAGATCGTCGAGCANCTCGGAGGGCGTGCCCCTGATTGGCTTATCGTGCCTACCAGCAGCGGCGGCAACTTCTCTGCTATAGCTAAGGGTTTCCAAGAGGCAGCCGACGGTGGGTGGCTTGGCGGTCACTGTCGGTTGGTAGCGGTGCAGTCAGCCGAATGCGCCCCGATTGTCAGGGGTTGGAAGGAAGGATCGGAGGAGCCAATCGAAGTTCCGCCGCCGACCACCATCGCGGGAGCCATTTCGAATCCTACCCCGCCTAGTGGAGCGCGGGTGTTGCGCTGGTTGCGCCGCACCAACGGGTGCGCACTTGCCGTGCCCGACCGGGATATCGAAGCGGCACAGTTTCGTTTCGCCTCAAAATCGGGGCGTTTCGTCCAACCTGCTTCGGCGGCTTGTCTTGCGGCGCTTGAGTGTCTGCGGAACGAAAACGTTGTGCAGCCTGAAGACTCGGTGGTTTTGTTGTTGACTGGTTCCGGAAGCAACGCNCCTCCAGTAGCCATCAAAGTTGCGGAGCCTTGCTCGCTGACTNANGTCATGGCGNAACTCGACTAAGTAGCAAGCTCCCGCTGTGAGTTGTTCGCCACTGACTACTGCCTTGCACCCTNGAAGCGCCCGTGTTTGCATCGCTCCATGGGCGAGNAGCCAGCCATGAACAATCTTGAATGGAGNTTGGNGATTCTGGTGGTGGCCATGTTCACCATGGCTTGCCAGGANATGGATCGGCTTGAGCCGGACCTTGTTGTTGTCGCTTCCGACTCCGATGGCCGGGGAACAATTCTCGACACGACGGCGACCCCCGACTACGGCAGTGGAGCACGGCTGACTGAAGAAATTGCTCAGCGAAAGGTCCGCGAGATTATGGGTGCCCGTGGCGAGGNNCGACTTGAGCTCGCGACAAGGTTCCTTCGCGAATATCCGATGGCCCAAGTTATCGCGAAGCTCCATGAGCTGATGGGCGATGCTTACTCTGAACTTGCGGAGCCTGCATTGGCGGCAGAAGCGTGGGAGAAGGCACTGGAGACGTCCCAGCCACCCAACGACATTCTCGNCTTACCGCAAATGAACATAGATCTTCCTTATCAAATCGGTTGGGCTCACACTGAAGCTGGTAACCNGACAATTGGCGCGGAATGGCTCACTCGAGCGAGTTTTATTAGTGACAGACTGCAACTTGAGCAGGGCCTGCGATTTATCTATACGGAGCTTGGCTCTCCGGGCGTTGGTTTTGATGAATGGTTTTCAAAGAACCGACTGAATACTGCTGTGCAAGCCCCAGATTTTGAACTTCCCGGCTACGGTTTCGACTCGTTGCGTTTGTCCGATGTTGATGCGCGCCTCACGTTAATTAACTTCTGGACGCCGACGTGACCAGCCTGCCGTGAGGAGTTTCCTCACCTCGATGCTCTATACCGCGAGTTGAAAGACGAGGGTTTTTCCGTCGTTGCCGTCGATGTCCGTGACGACCGGTCCGGCACAGACGCTTTCTACAAGGAATTCGGCTTCGAAATTCCTAACGTTTTTGACACCCAAAACGTTGCNGTGGCTCGATATGGGGTTAGNGCAACNCCAACGACCTACCTGGTTGATGAGGANGGTCGTATTCTTTGGCGGCGCTACGGATACTTGCCGGGTGAAGAGATTCGGCTTAGAGAGCAGGTCGAGGTCTTGTTGGACCATTGAGGAGAAAACGCGGCAAGTGGACAAAAAAGTGGCTCGGGTGCTCGCCACGATCGGCCTCCCAACGCAAATCGTCCGCTTCTCCTCCAGCAGCGTGCTTCGGGAGACGTTCCAGCCTAAGCTGTCACGTCTTTCCTAATCACGCTGCCATCAAAGGATCTGCAGCGATTTCCGCCGCTCAGCCGGGGCGTTCACCCGAGCCAAAACCAGCCTAATGGTTACTGGAAAACTGTCAACAATTATTTTCCGTGTTTTCAATTATTTCCGTATTTTCATTAGCGTGCCCAGCAACACGTCAACATATCGTGGCACCCTGCTAGACTCGCGCCCGAGAGATGCGAGCGTAATGCTGCCATTTCGCCCAGAGCAGCTGGGTAGAAAAACGATGAAATCTTCCTATTCGACCCTGACGATGGGCATGTTATGGGTTGTCGGTTTCGGAGGCTTTACTTCAGGCTCCACGATGGACGTGGTGGCTTATCCTGCTCAGGAAAATGTGCAACTAACGGCCGACAGACTTCCTCTTGGACTTCCTGCTGACCTTAAGGCTGCTTCTACAATTCTGCAGGCGGAAGACCGTCGCGACCTTACCGAAGCATTACTGCGGTTATCTGAGTCACCAGAACCGCGGGTCCGCGGTCGCACAGCCTTGGCGATTGGCCGGGTTGGTCTGCCGGCGGGCTACCTCCGATTGATAGAGATGGCGCGGGACCCAGTNCCCTCGGTACGCGCACTGGCGGCGTTCGGCCTAGGTTTGCTTGAGCTTGACCTCGAACCAACGCTGAGCGTTGCCACCCGGACCCGAATTGCCCAGCGTCTCGTTACGTTGCTGAACGACCCCGAGAACTTGGTGGTCGTCCAGGCTTTATGGGCATTAGGTATTCAGAAGGATCCGCTGGCGATGTCAGCGATCGCGGTGATTCTGGAAGATACATCACGCTCGCCACGTGTACTTGAGGCAGCTCTAGGAGCTTGGTGGCGGCTCCCTGATGCTTCAGCGAGGATTGCGGTTCCACATCTAGGATCGGAAGAAGGGTCGGTACGGTTAGCGGCCGCCACGGCGTTGCGGCGCCTCGCCGACCCGGATGCTATGCCGGCACTGGCTGCAGCTTTGGAGGATCCGAACCCCTTAGTTCGCATTGCGGCGATGAGGGGTCTCTATGACGCTCCAGTAGGCGTGGCNAATCGGTTCTTAGCCACCTTCCTTAACGACGATGATTGGCGCGTGGTCTGCGCAGCGCTGAACTGGACTATCGATTTGTGGCAGCGCGAAGCTGAAGTGGATGATCAAGTCTTCACGGCTGTTTTAAGGGCGTCAGCGAATCGCGATCGCCATGTGCAACGCCTAGCCCTTAAAACACTTGCCTGGGCTCCTGGGAGGTTCTCGGTCCCGGAAGATCGTGTCGTTATGGACATTCATAGCGCCGATGCTGCCAAGCGTTCGTCAGCGGTTGCGGCACTTTCCGTGGCTGNTGGAAGCCTGGCTGAGAAGGGTCTTGATGCGGTTCGAGATGTTTATGGCATTCAGGCGTCCCCAGGAGAATCTGGCACCCATGAAATNCCCTCTATGCTTAGCGTTGCTCCTTTGGAGGCCGCTGAAGTCGTTCGAGCCCTAGTTACTGCTGGTGATGCTGATGCCGATGGTTGGTTCTCGGTCCTGGCTACTTACGGGCCCGAAGCTGCGCGTGCCGAGGCGCTTCGTCAGATTGAGAAATTTGATCCGGAACAAGCGGGAATAGCGGCCGAAAAACTTCTGCGGGACGGAAGCCCAGTTTTACAGGCAGTAGCTGGTGAGGTTATTGCTCGGTTATGGGCGGCCAGGGCCCTTTTGGGAGAGGGTTCACAGGCGCGATGGACCAACGCGATATGGGATGCCCAGCGTGATTTAGCAGGCACGGGTTCACTTGAACCACGTTTGATCTTACTTGACGCAGCGCACAGCATTGACGCCGCGACGATGCGCTTACGTGCGTCGGCTTTACTTCCCGANCCCGACCGTAATGTCCGTCTTTGGTCTTTACGCAACGCGCCCCCGGAGGCAGGCTCGAGGGCCGCAGAGTTAATGAAACAAGCTGTTGGGCCGGTCGAGACCGGACGGACACTGACCGACTACCGGGGACTTGCTGAAGATTTACTTGCTCTACAGCAGGTACCGCCCCGGTTGGTGGTTGAAACACCGCGCGGTGCCATCGTTTGGGAACTTCAATCAGCCTGGGCGCCGCTTACTGCACACGCATACCTAGAGTGGNTTAAAGAAGGTTTTTTCGGTGACATGGTGTTTCATCGAGTAGTGCCCGGTTTCGTTATTCAGGCGGGCGACCCGACGGCCGTGGGATATGGAGGGGCCCCGGGGAGTCTAAGGAGNGAAGAAACCCCGATCCCGTATACCCATGGGACGGTCGGGCTAGCTCTCGCTGGCCGGGATACCGGGGGCAGTCAATTCTTCATTGTCCATTCCCTGGAGCCGCACCTGACGGGTATTCACCCTGTTCTCGGTCACGTCGTCGAGGGGCGCCGAATCGTCGACCGTATTCAGCCAGGAGATTCTTTGCGCATTAGACTCGCGTCAGGCCAGTCGCAATGAGCAGCCTCTTATGAGTGCCGAGGCTACAATCGCGGACATTGTGAAGTTGACCGTCGATGTGATTGGTTGGTTTGCCGCGGGGGCAGTCCTTGTAGCCTATGCTCTTGTTTCCACGGGGAGAGTAATAGCAGCCTCGTACACTTATCAGAGCCTTAATTTTTTCGGTGGTTTGGGACTGGCTGTAAACACGTTTTACTACATGTCGTATCCGTCGACGGCGCTTAATATCGTGTGGGCCCTAGTTGCCGTGTACGCGATCTGGCAGTTACTGGTTGCTGCCCCCCCACGGACTCCTTGATGATGGTGACGCTTTCTGTCCAGGCTTGTTTATGAGAACACGGATCGATTCACTCGGTTGTCGCTTGAATATCGGGGAGGCTGAGCATCTTGCTCGTGTTCTTGCTGGCAACGGGCACCGTATCGTTGGGCCCGGTGAGGCTGCTGACTTGATGATCTTGAACACCTGTGCGGTGACTCATGTCGCGGCTCGTAAGTCGCGCAAGCTTATCCGCCATTGGCGACGAGTAAATCCGACAGCCGCGATCATCGTGACCGGATGCTATGCGGAGCTGTCGCCCGACGAAGTTGCGGCGTTAGGTGTAGACCTAGTGGTTGGCAACCAGCATAAAGATGAGCTGCCCAGTGTCTTGAAAGATGCGGGGATTCTTAGCGACGCTCAAGTTTTGCCGTCACCGGAAGCGTTCCCCTTACAGTCTGATGACGCGTTGCGAGCGAACTGGAACGGAAGAACCCGTGCTTTCGTCAAGGTACAGGATGGCTGCGACAACCGGTGCACATTCTGCATTGTTTCGGTGGCCCGGGGCAGCAGTCGAAGTAGGGCTGTAGGGGAGATCGTTGCGGAGATCCAGGACCTGGTGCAAGCAGGTTATCGTGAGGCTGTCCTCAGCGGTGTGCACCTCGGGAGCTATGGGCATGATCAAAACAGCCAGGAGGGACTCCTACGCTTGGTGCGCTCTATACTCCATGAAACAACCATCGCAAGGTTACGGCTATCTTCGCTCGAGCCTTGGGATCTCGGCCCCAAGTTTTTTTCCCTCTGGGAGGAGGAGCCAAGACTTCTTCCACACGTGCATCTTCCGCTACAGAGTGGATGCGACGATACCCTGCGTCGCATGGCCCGACGGACCGATCAAACTTCTTTTCGCACCTTAGTGTGTCAGGCAAGGGAGGTTGTCCCTGAAATATCGATCACAACCGACATTATCGTTGGGTTCCCCGGCGAGAGTGATATGGAGTTCGAAACCTCCCTTGGTTTCGTTGAGGAAATGAAATTCGCGAAGTTGCACGTGTTTCGATACTCACCTCGGGAAGGCACCGCGGCGGCAATGATGCCCAGGCAGGTATTACCTCCTGTCGTTCAGGAACGCAGTAATCGAATGCAGGCGTTGGGTGCTGTTTGCGAGGCTGATTTTAAGGCACGGTTCATTGGTCGGACTGTCCCGGTGTTATGGGAGTCAGCGGAGCCAAGGCTGGAATGTGTTCGGTGGAGTGGATTAACNGGAAATTACATTAGAGTCGTGACCGAAACTGGCAAAGACATTGACCTGACTAACAAAGTCACGGAAACGACCTTGGTTGGAGAGTTTCCTGGTGCCGTGTTTGGAGAGGCACAGATCAGCCAACGGCTTGAAGAACGTGTAGTCTGATTTCCACAAAGCTACCCAGGACTGCTGCATGGTCGGTGGCGGACTGGCGCGGCGAGTACACGAACTTGTGGAGNACGTGCATGAAGTTTTTGCGGATTACTTTGGTGATTCTCGGAGCGATTGCTCTTGCCATTGGTGCGTGGAGACCAGTTGCGGTCAAGGCAGGTAGCCNACAGCAGGGCCAGCACCCTGCGGGTGGCGNGTTGCAGTTCAAAGGCGAACCACTCGACCTTGGTGANGCCGCGCCNCGGGTNGGANAGNTGATCGCCAACGTTGAATTTATTGACATTGGTGGTAACAGAAAANACCTCNCCGAGATAATGGGNGACAGTGGCNTAGTTGTNGTGATNCGTGACGTGTTTTGTCCTGTGTCACGGAAGTACGGCACCCGCCTGGGGCATATTGAAGACGAATACCGTGACAAAGGTTTTGGCTTCCTCTATGTGAATGTCAATAAGGCAGACACGCTTGAAGTGGTTAAGGATGAGATTGACGCTTATGGGTTCGAAGCACCCTACGTACTTGATCCTGGTGCGCCGATTGCCTACGTGCTTGAGGCCACCACGTCGCCGGAAGTATTTGTGCTTGATGCTACCCGGATCTTGCGCTACCGGGGCGCCGTTGATGACCAGTATGGCATCGGTTTCACAAAGGTGACTCCGAGGAAAAACTACATGGTTGATGCACTCAATGCCGTCGAAGCGGGTACTGAGGTGGAATCGAAGGGAACTATCGCTCCGGGATGTTACCTGAGCCTCTCTGGAGGTTGACCCGGTGGCAGGTAATCGGGACCCGATCGACTAGCGACTCCATCAAGCTGCCGATTTTCAAATTTCGTCTTCAGTTCGCTATGGGAAGCCGATACACAGCTGCTTCATCAGCGTTCCGTATTAAGAGGTACGGCCCATAAAGTGCGAAATTGTTCCAAGTCTTTCCCGATAAGGCCTCGAAGCTTCCTAGAACGTTATCGCGACGCTCGGGCGTAGCTTCAACCAGAAACACTTCACCGTCTTCGCTGAGCACGATTAGCAGGTCGTGGGAGCGGAGAATTTGCCCGTGGTGGTAGCGGCCGTGCTTCCATACGCGTTTGCCGGTTTCGAGGTCGACGCACTCGAGAATGCCATCAGAAAGACCATATATATATCCATCGTAGATTGTCACGTTGGTGAACTTCGTGCGTAGCACGCGACTGTTAGCCCACACTTCCTTCACCGACATTTTGCCTCGAGGTTGCGCCGTTAGTTCGAAGAGAGCGCCACCGAGACCATATCCCTTGGAAACGAAAACACGGTTTGGGGGAACCGGTACGGCCTGTGAGACGTTCGGATCAGCGTTAGTTGCGCCTGGTCGAGGTACCTGCCAAAGAACCTCTCCGCTTTCCAAGTAATGTCCGCTAACGGCTGCCTCGCTCACAATCAAAACCTGCTCGACCCCAGCCAACGTGGCGATTGTTGGTGAGCTGTAGCTAATTTGTTGGTTGCCACCTTCCCATATCTTCTCGCCATTTTTCTTATCAAAGGCAACCAGAGTTACCAGACGGCCGTCGGGGAGGCCACCCGCCGGAACGATGACTAATGGTCCTGCTATTAACGGCGAGTTAGCGCGACCGTAGGAGACAGTAGAAAGCTCCTGTTTCGGTGATATTCCGTACTCTGCTGGTAGATTGTGTTGCCACAGCAGCCTCCCGTTAGTCCCGTCGAGTGCCAAGAAGATCCCGTTGGTTGTTAGGGCGTAGACGACCCCCTCGTGCACGGTTGGTGTGGCGCGTGGCCCGGTACCGGCTACGATGCTCTCGAAACGGTTTTCGATCGTGAAGCTCCACACAAGCGCACCGGTTCGAAGTTCGTAACAGGTGATCAATTCGATCTTGCCACGTTGCTCCTGGGTTATAGCGTAGCCGTTGACTACCGCGAAGCTCGACCATCCAGCACCAATCGGTTGCCGCCACATCATCACGGGCGTTTCGCTCTCCCAATCACGGCTCAAGACTACCGAATCCACTGAGAGATCTCGGGATGGGCCCAGAAACTGGGGAAAGTCCCATGGGGTGGTTGTTTTAAGATCAATGCCGCCCATCGGACCAGCAGTAGGAACCTCGAGAGCATGGTCAGAGGCGTCAG
>PBML01000031.1 GCA_002722645.1 Acidobacteriota bacterium | reverse complement strand
GCGGCCGCCATCAACAGAACTAAAACCAGCAATAGAATGCGATCCTTCATCATTAGGAATGACTCCTTGGAGGTGGTCGAATGCGTCGAAGTGAATCGGAAAAGGCTCCACTTACCTTGCCACCCGTTCGTGGGGGGAACAACCGGAAGCGGACGACAGCGGGCATGCTCATCTGATATTCGGCCGGTCCTGCTGCGTTGTGAGCTACGCTCACCGGGGATAGAGTTCTTTCATGTCTCTATTGGATCAGATTGAGAGTTTCGTGCCGTTGAAAACCCCCGCACCGAAAATTTCCTCCCTCGTTGTTTTGTTGCTTACCGTGGGGGTCGCTGTGTTTGCCACACAGTCTGACGAGTTCGCAGCGTCGGATGCGGCCAACGACTGGTCGAGGTTTCGGGGACCAAACGGGAATGGTGTTGCCGATACATTCAATCTGCCCAGCGAGGTTGGTCCGGACACCAACGTGATTTGGACGACTCAACTTCCTCCGGGGCATTCATCGCCGATCCTTTCGGAGGGCAAGATTTTCCTGACGGGAGTTGTAGAAGATGACTTGCAAACCATCGCGTTAGATCGTGTCTCAGGCGAGATTATTTGGCGCCAGACGGCGCCGAGCCACCCGACCGACCCGCCTGATCCGCGCAACAATCCGGCGTCACCGAGTCCGGTCACCGACGGTGAAATTGTTGTCGTGTTCTTCGCGGACTACGGGATGATTGCCTACGATGTCGACGGCAATGAACTCTGGAGGCTGCCCCTGGGGCCTTTTGACAACATATACGGCATGGGGGCATCGCCGATCCTGGCTGACGATATGGTGATCCTGGTTGCTGACCAAACCAACGATTCCTACTTGCTTGCGGTCTCACGGGAAGACGGCAGCACGATCTGGAAGACTGATCGCCCGGAGGCCAAGAGCGGCCATGCGACACCGATCCTTTGGGTCGATGATACTGGTCGTAGCCAGTTGCTGATCCCAGGCTCGTTTTTTCTAACCGCTTATGATGTTTCAAATGGCGAGAAGCTCTGGTGGGTCAGTGGTCTCTCCTTCGAGATCAAATCGACGCCAGTGATACACGACGGGATGATTTTCGTAAATGGCTTTGGATCACCAATGCAGCAACCCGGCCGCCAGCCCCAGATCGAAACCTTCGAGCAGGCCCTGGAACGCGATGTCGATGGCGACGGTAAGCTCAGCGCCGAAGAGCTCCAAGGCACCCTTGCAGCTGGCTGGATGGGCTTCACCGATCTCAACCACGATGATGCTTTCGATGCCAAGGATTGGGCCTATTTTAAAGCCGCGATGACCTCAACGAACGGTGTGCTTGCCATTAAGCTAGGCGGCGCAGGTGACATGACTGAACAGAACGTTGCCTGGACATATCATCGTGCCGTGCCGCAGTTGCCGTCACCGCTGATATATGAAGGTGTGCTGTACATGATCAACGACGGTGGCATCGTCACGTCTTTTGACCCGACCACCGGGGAGGTACTCGCCCAAGGTCGCCTTCGTGGCGCTGTGGATGCGTACTATGCTTCTCCCGTTGCAGCCGATGGCAAGATCTACTTCGCTAGCGAACTCGGTTTGGTCGCGGTTGTGGAACCCGGCGGTGGACTCGACGTCGTATCAGTCGGTGACCTCGATGACTTGGTGTATGGCACCCCGGCGATCGACGATAGCCGAATTTATCTGCGCACCAGAAACACTCTGTATTGCTTCGGATTCCAATAGGAGAAGAACGCCATGTTCAACCGCCGTGAGTTCTCGACCACACTGGCGCTAGCATCAGCTAGCGGGTTGGTACGCCCGCGTGCCACGTTTGGCATTGGGCAGCAATCAACCGTTTTTGATTGGCGGCCGATTAGGGACGCCATGAGGGTCGCCTTTGGTGCTGGTGGCAATGTGCTCGCCGTTAACGATGGAAGTAGCCTCGTACTCGTTGATACCAAGAACGCTGGCTATGGCGAGGTGTTGCGGGCCGAAGCTGAGTCATTCGGCGGTACGCTTGAGAGCGTCGTTAATACTCACCATCATGGTGACCATATTGGCGGCAACCCATTTTTTACTGGTGTGGTTCCGGTGTATGGCCAGGAGCGTGGCGCAGCACGCGCAATGGCGGGGGGCTCTCAAATGTTGGCCGGTATTCTTCGCGACCATGTCGGACGCCTCGAGCGCTTTAATCAGCAGGTGGACAACATGGATATCTCTGGCGAAGCGCGCAGTGCTGGATCGCAATCGGTGGCGGCCTTCATGGCTATGGCTGAAGAACAAATGACCGCCATGTCTTTTTCGGCTACCGAAACCTTCGAGTCTGAGCAAGAAGTTACGGTTGGATCGACCACCCTTGAGCTTCGCCACATAGATCGCGGCCATACCGACAACGACGTCTTTGTTTTTCTTCCGGAAGCCAAGGTTATTCACGGAGGCGACCTGTTTTTCAATGGTCTTCACCCACGGATTGATACCGGCGCCGACGCCACGACCGTTGGTTGGCAGAATTGTCTCAAAGCGATGATTGAACTGTGTGATGCAGACACGGTATGTATACCGGGGCACGGCGAGATCAGCGACATCAACGGCCTGCAGGATTTCTCCAACTATTTCGACATCCTTCGGGATTTCGTCCAGAAGGAGATTGACGATGGCCGGACACGAGACCAGATTATTGAGATGCAGCCGCCGGAGTTCGCGGACTGGTCCCCGCGCCGGCTCAACGACAACCTGGGAGTGGTCTACGACGAGCTGACAGCTAGCTCATGATCGCAGACGGATGCCTCGAACCTTTTCTTTGGGCGCAAGGCTGGCGGTGAGACTCCTGGGATGGGTCAATGCTACCTGCGGTGGGCGTTGTTAGTTACTTGCCAACCGATGGTAGTTTCCTGCGTGGAAAAGTAGAGGTTCCCCCGGGTCGCTATCCTGATGCAGCGCGACGACCTCGCCGACCACAATCCAATGATCTCCACCGTCATAGATTGCTTGAGTCTTGCAGCCGACGCATGCTAGAGCGTCGGCGATGCGGGGTGCGTCACCGGCTTCATCCCATTCGACGAACGCGTGCTCAGGTTCACTATCCGTGCCGGCGAAATGGTTAGAGATTCCTTCCTGGTGAGTTCCGAGGATGTTGACCGTGAACGAACTGCCGACCGTGCAGTAGGAGGAAATGCGCGCGTCCTTTGCTGGGCAAAAAAGGAGCAGTGTCGGGTCCAGTGACAACGAGGCAACAGCATTTGCTGTCATGCCACGCACATCTCCATCCTTAGCAGCGAGGACCACCGTGACGCCGGTTGCAAACAAACCGATCGTATTACGGTAGCTTCGCTGGAAGTCTTCGTCCGACATGTTCACCACCTACTGACTGCAACAGCCGGGTTCCACAAAGATGGCCACGGTTAGTGATGTTCGCCTAGTTGATCTTCCAAAAGGCGATGCCGCCGGCTTGCTTCCCAATGTCGAGGTTGCCGATCCGTTTGAACGTCGTCAGGTCATAGGCTTCTACTGAACCCGGCTCACCGCCGATGCCCTCGATGGTGGCGAACGCGTAGCGGGCGTCCGGCGTGATCACGATTCCATGCGGGATCGGCCGCAGCGTTTCGACGCGCCCAACCTCCTTCCCGGCATTAAGGTCCCAAAAGCCAACAGACCGGCTGCTCTTGTAGGTTACTGCCAGCAGCGTGCCGTCGAGCGAAACATCGAGATTATAGGGACCCGCTGGAGTCGCGAACTCGCGAGTTATTTCCCAATCCTNAAGGTCGATNTCGAGGATCTTGCCAGCGCCGTTNCCGGCGACNTANATCTTNCCNTGAGGNGTTGGNGNNGTGGCCCAGGTNGGCTTGANTATNTCCGNCATGTCCATNNCGTCCNCTTCTTNATGCCCNGNCTCACCACCATGCTGNGCCATGCGCTGCTGGTGGGNNCCNTCNATCTGGTGCTGNGCGTGNCTTGTCANACCAAGNTGCCGACTTACCTCAATNCGATAGGCNTCNANTTCGACAAGCACGTCGTCCATCATGTTGACCGAATACAGCTTAGANCCCTCNCGGTTCATNCGGGCACCGTGTGGCATCACGCCGACATCAACTTGGCCGACCTCGGTCATGCTTTCGGGGTCAACGACAGAGATCGAGCTGGGTTCCGGNAGGCCGTGGAGGTTGAAGTTAGCGACGTAGAGNAAGCCGATGCTCGGCGACACCGCNAGNGTCGCAGGGAACATGCCGACCGCNACCTCGCCGAGCCANGCGTCGTCCTCAGTGCTGTACTTGACGATGTTGCCGTGNGGNCCNGGTTGNCCATGNGCCAGCGACAGGTACCAAAACTCGCCGTTGGGNGAGATCCCGAGNCCGTGAGGCCCTTCGATTTCAGTTGGCCAGGAGCCGACCTCGATGCTCTTGATTAAGCTCAGGCCTCCGGGGCCGAAGGCGATCTTCTCGACAACATCATCTGATTCAGCGGCGACGTAGAACGTATAAGTGCCCTGTGCCTGCGGAATCGCTGGCACCACGGCAAGCAGCGTTCCGGTGATGGCGACGAGCGCGACGATCGGCGCCTTTTTCATTGCGGGTCCTCTTCGCGGACCTTTACCGCCCATAGGCCCGAGTTGAGATCGGAGAAGAAGATATTGCCTTTAAACGGTTGTGGACCCCAGGCGAACGGAGAGTTCGGAAGGAAGCCCTNAGGGTCGTAAGCAAGAAAGTAGCCGATTTCGCGCCCCTGGCGGTAAAGGTCGCCGAGCAACTCACCGGACACGTCGANGACGCGCAGGCCGCCCTGATAATAGGCGACGTACATAATGTCGTCCTCAACCCACAGGTTATGGGTGCCGACCTCGGGTACCTCGTAACGGGCTACCTCATGAGGTTCGCCCCATTCGTCCCACTCGATGACATGGATCCAGCCATTCATTCGCTCAGCTTCGCCCTCGTAACCNGGCGTATTNCCTCGNCGGCCTGCCTCATCACCAGCGAACATATAGAACTTCCCGGCCGACTCACTCCAATACGGGAAAGCGGCATGGTTCCAGCCGCTCGGGTAAGCGTANCTTCCTAGAAGCACGGGGTTGTTCGGGGAGCCGCCCTGGCCTCCGCCGCCAACGTCAACAGCGACCACACCATCGGACCAGTTCGATGAAAAGGCGATGCCGTTGGCCACCCAAACGTCATGAATTGAGGATCCTGGGCTGTCGTGCTGGTAGCGGCCGACCCGGTATGGGTTGGTTGGGTCCTCGATGTTGATGATGTCGTAGCGACTTCCAGCGCTCAACGCGTAAATGTGATTCTGGTTAATGTAGAGGTTGTGGACACCACCGGTTAATTGGTCGTCGAATGTCGCCAGGATGCGCGCACCTCCACTCGCCAGATCAGAAACATCTAGAATGACTAGGCCATTGCGCCGGTTGCTGGCGCCCTCGCGACTAATCACAGCAATGCGACCGTCCTCGGAGACCTTCACATCGTTGACTGTTCGTGCATCGACGTGAATGGCATCGATGATTACCATGTTGCTTGGGTCCGTCACGTCCCAGATGTAGGCGTGACCCTCGGCGCCCCAGGTGCCGGTGATGGCGTAGTCTTTGCCGTCGACACCCTCCCANANCCACAGGTCNGATGTGGCACGGTCGCGCACCGCGCCATGGCCCACAAGTTCGATCTCCCTCGCCATGTTGCGGGGTTCGATCTCCAACGTGGTCATACCTACTTGATCGCCAGCGTTGGCGATAATGACGTATTCGCCCGCGACATCAGCGACAAAGCGGCCATCATCGGCGATCAGGCCTGACGAGGCCTGCCCTAGGTTGTGGTCGACTGTGCGAGCCTGAAACGAATACTGAATTGGAATCCCTTCTACTTCATTGCCATCGGCGTTGAGTGCGCGCGCGTTTATGTGCACGACATCACCAGTACGCGCCTTGTTTGTCTGTGGATTCATCTCGATATGNACAGTTGGGTTCTCTTCGACGCTCATCGGCAAGCTGATCGAAGTTGCTTCTGCCCTCGCTGTGATTGTTGCTTCACCCGAAGCAAGCAAGCTGATGCGGCCCAGCGCCGTCACCTGGGCAACTGTTGTGTTGGTGCTCTGGAACATTACGGCGACGTCGGTTCGGTTGGCTCCGGAGCGATCGGTTAAAGTGACCTCAGGTCGAAAGTTTGTTCCGGCGTAGAANCGGGACGGGGTGGCGTCGAACTCGATCCCGGTGATCGGTGGGGCCGCCACGACGACGGGGATCATCGCTTGCACTCGTGCCGGGGCACGCCGGCCCGTCTCATTTGGGTCCATTGGCACACGTGCCATGATCTGAAACTCGCCTGGTCGATAAGCCTCGACTTGCCCGGTTGGAGTAACCCCCAACGCCCGACGTGCCGTTGAGAGGAAAACCACTGTGGCACCCTCAACCACATTGCCGTCAGCGTCTTTGACGACAGCGGAGACCTCGGTGGTATCGCCGACTTCGAGAGTCAGAGACTCTGGCGTGATAACAATTTCTGTCGCCTGCGCATCCTGCTGGTGGGCGATCACGGGGGCGACGAGCATCGATACGAGTACAAAAGTGGCAAATGCGTGAAAGGCTTTCACTGGAGTCCCCTTACTGACAGAGAAGTGAATAGTACGGCTACGTAGATGGAAAACTAAGCTTGCCACTGAGGGGCCGGATCTACAACAGGCGGCCTACGCGGGCGGGACTCTTAGTCAATCGGTAGTGTTCCCCATTCTTCTTTCCCAGAGAACCGATAGAGCTAGGAAGGGGAATTAGGCTGGGGGTTGACGCTAATCTCGATGACGCCATCGTGACTAATCGACAGCCAATCGGCCGACTCAAGTTTGTTGAAATCGTCTTCGGCGACCATCAAAACTGGGAAGTTGGTGTCGTACAATTCGTTGGCGACGATCGAAGCTAGAGCGAGGAATGATGCCACGCCCGTCGTGATGATGGCGGCTGGTGATTTACCCCGACGCACCGCCTCAAGCAGCACGCCGGTTGTGGTGCTTGACCCCTTTGTATGGGGTATCGCGATAATTCGATTAGCTCCGACATGACCAGCGAGAGGGTGGCGACGGTCGATGATCTCGCCGGTATTCTGGTCGTAGCCGCCCCAGAAACTTAGGGGCTTGTCGCTCCACAACACCGGACCGGTGGCTTCACCTTCGACCAGCGTCTTTCCCTGGATGAAATCGCCCATGCCTAACTGTCCCAGAGCGAGTTGTTCGTTCTCACCCTACCGCTGATGGCTGAACGGACGCAGTCAGCCATGCTCCCAAAGGCTACCTCGGCGTCNAGCAGACCGGGCGAGTAATAGGCATATTTCGCTGAGTTTGTCATTAGACGCCGAGTCTCCGGGAACAACATCGGGGTAGTAAGGATGCAGGTATCTACAGTCACTTTGCCGCCGAAAGCCTCAAGTGTGTCGAGTAGCCCAGACTCCCGCGCCAGCTTAACCATNGCGCGGCTCGACGTCACTAGGAAATCNACGTCGGTATGGCATTGTTGCCCTTCAATCATGGGNTCGAGCTTGCGGAACTCAGCGAAAGAAAAATGCGGACTGCCGAGAACCACCATGTCCAGTGCCTTGCCCTGGGAACTATCGAGTTCAGAGCGAATATGGCGCAGGTCACGGAGGTTTATGTTATGTACGTCGGTGGGTTCGTGGCCTTGGAACGCTTCAGCACGGGTTAGCGCCTCTGGTGTTTGTCCCACGATGTGAAACAAGTGCACGGCACCAGAACTGGCGCCACCAGCACAGATGGCCTTAAGTTGGTCCTCGGCCAGCTCAACCGTGAGGCCTTCGACAACTGGTACGCGATCGTCGGCGATTGTGCCAAGCAGGTGGCCGAGGACTGGCGCAAACAAATCATCAATTTGCAGATCCTCGGGGATGTCAATTAGCTTGAGCAGTATCTCGCCGGCCCGGTTCTCGTTTAGATGCAAGCCAACAGCCGGCACCCGCCCGGTGATAGCGGCGCAAACGTCGAGGAGGTCCGGATACTGGATGGTGCGTGCCCCAAGTACCGAATTAGCAAAGGCGACCGCGTTTGATTCACCCCAAGCTATTTGCTCACCAAACGATGGTTTCTCAGACACCTGATACGGAGCACAGGTCCACGTGGCCTCGGTACCCATGCTCTGGTAGGCGAGCATCTGGCGATGTGCCTTCTCTGCCCACTCTGCGGGGACCGCCCAGTCTTGCCAGCCATTCTCGTCAACGCCGCTGACGTTGAGAGTGGTAGGAACTACCACCTTGGCACCCATGTGGGCGAGCTTCTCGGCAAACTCAAGCGTCGCGTCACCTTGGAAGAGCGTACTGTCGATGTGGGCGCGGGTGATGTCAATCATTTCTGCAGCGCTCTGGATTTCGCCAATGCGCATGAGAATTGACATCGCAAATTGCGATGCTTTNCCCAGGTCCCCAGCAAGACAGGAGCGATCGAATTCGGAAAGGTTCATGGGCTGCGAATGCTATTCNGGAACGAATAACTCNGGAGAGCCCACAGGGACCATGCNGACCCTGTTAGGATCCCNGTGAAAGTGTNTTCACGATACACGATCTTTGGATGAGATGATGCTAAAAGAGGTGCGGTGGGGGTCGGTTTTGACCACCAGAAGGTTCACAGTAGCTATCGTCCTAGCGGTGACGCTGTTGACGTTCTGGTTTACAGGAGCGGGGGGATCTCCGGCATATGCTTCCGCTGAGCGACAGACCTCGGTACAAGCAACCGGTTCGATATCGGGAGTGGTTCGTTTNGTCGGTANCCAGCCGGACTCNGCGATTCTCCAGATGGNTGCCGACCCCTTTTGCCTGATTGCACACCAAGGTAAGACTGTCACAGTCGAGAATTTGGTGGTTAACGCCAATGGCACCTTNCGGGGGGTTTTCGTTTACATTCNTGACTCAGACGCGATAGGTGCGTCGGTGCCAATAGCGCAACCCGTCGAACTTAATCAGGTTGCATGCGTCTACCAGCCACGTGTCCTCGGCGTGCAGACGGGCGCCACGATCAAGATAACCAACTCTGATACGACGCTGCACAACGTCAACGTTCAAGCAACCAACAACCCTTCCTTTAACGTGGCCCAGCCGATCCCCGGCATGTCGATCGAACGGTCCTTTGCTAACCCCGAGGTCATGATCCCGGTCAAATGCGACGTTCATTCCTGGATGCGAGCTTATATAGGAGTCTTGCCGCACCCCTACTTCGCCGTTACGGGCAAAGACGGAGCCTTCGACATCAGTGGGCTGCCCACTGGTGATTATGTTCTCGAGGCCTGGCACGAGACGTTGGGAACCCGGACCATGAGTATGAAGGTGGAAGCTGGAGCGTNGGCGATCGCCAACTTCAGCTTCGCGAAGGANCGGTAAAGCNTGGAGNCTTAATTGGAATGGGTGAGATCCGGGCGCTAAGGATTCCAGGTCGCAGCCTTTTAGGCCGGATTGCGATCCCCGCGATCATAGCGGCGGGCGGAACGTTCCTGTTCACCACGGCGGGAATGTCTTCAGCCTGGCACTCNAGCCAGCAAATGCCTGACCTTAGTACCCGAAAGGGGCTCTACGAAGCCGGGTGCCAATACTGCCACGGTGACGACGGGCGTGGTGTTGACCTCAGCACCGTGGGGTTCGACGTGCCGCTGCCGGACCTCACCGACTGTAGTTTTGCCACCCGCGAGCCCGACGCCGACTGGTTCATCGTTACCCATCAGGGCGGGCCGGTCCGTGGCTTCGCGAACAACATGCCGGCGTTTGGAGAGGCATTCACNGACGANCAGATCCGTCAGGTCGTTGGCTATCTACGGACCTTCTGTACTGATAATCGCTGGCCTCGTGGTGAGCTGAATTTCCCCCGGGCAATTATCACCGAGAAGGCTTATCCCGAGGACGAGTCCGTCTTTACTTTGGGAGGCAACGCTGACGATCTGCGCGGCAGATTCTTATACGAGCAACGAGTCGGTCCAACGGGACAGTTCGAGGTTGCAGTTCCAGTCGGTTTTCGTCAGAACAACGGGCAAGGGTCTTGGCTCGGTGGCGTCGGTGATATCGAAGTTGGCTACAAGCGAGTCTTTGCCCACAGTGTCAACAACGGCACGATCTTCAGCGGCGGCCTATCCGCTACATTGCCAAGCGGTAATGAAGATAAAGAACTTGGGAAAGGGACATTTGTGTTTGAACCGTTCGTTTCGGCTGGCTTTGCTCTGCCGCGGAANAGTTTTGCCCACGTGCAGATTGGCTTTGAGCTGCCCACCGATGCCGACAAGGCGGACCGTGAGTTATTTTGGCGTGGCGTGTTTGGAACNACCCTTAGCGCCGGACCTTGGGGACGGTCATTTTCGCCTATGGTCGAACTCTTGGGTGTTAGCGAGTTCGAAGAAGAGGCCACTGTGAACCTGTTTGACGTGTTGCCACAAGTCCAAGTTACCCTGAATACTCGCCAACACATTATGGCTAACGTTGGTGTGCGGCTCCCGGTCAACCGCACAGAAGGCCGGCCNACCCAGATCATTTTCTACCTGCTATGGGAATGGTTCGATGGTGGCCTTTTCGATGGTTGGTAGAAGTTCTTTCTCGAGGCCATGAGACACTTGAACGTCTGGTTCATCTTGACAACCGTCGCTACGATCTTGGTGTTTGCGTGGATGTTGCCTGCGATTGCCTTTACGCAAGAGTCGATTGATAGTTCGCTCTTTGGATCGGGTGCCGGCTCGATTACGGGGGAAGTTCGCTACGAAGGTTATCCTCCGGCCCCGACCGTTTTTTCGATGGCCCAGGATGCTTTCTGCATTGCAGTACATAGCAGCGAAACCANCCCTTCGAAACGTCTCGTGGTTAACAACAATGGCATGCTTCGCTGGGCCTTCATCTACATTCGTGAGGCCATCACTGGAAGCCTGCCGGTTGGTGAGCCTGAGCCCGTNACCCTCGACAAGGNCGGCTGCGTGTACCAGCCACATGTGCTTGGCATGCAGGCCGGTGCTTTGATCCGAATCGTGAACTCTGACCCCACACTGCACACTGTGCACTTGGTGGCTACCAATAATCCATCATTCAATATTGCCCTTCCGCAGCCCGGGATGAACATCGAACGCGTCTTTGCCAGCCCAGAGGTCATGATTCCTGTGCGCTGCAATGTTCATCCGTGGACCCAGGCGTACATTGGCGTTGTACCTCACGCATTTTTCGCAGTCACCGGAGAAAATGGACGTTTCATGATCGACGGGGTTCCCCCCGGCGTATATGTGCTTGAAGCTTGGCACGAGCTTTTGGGCCGGCAGGCGCTCCGTGTAGTTGTTTCAGATGAGAAGGAGTCCGAGGCGCGGTTCAATTTCACTATTCGAAACTGACAAACTTCATGGTTTGCTGGAGTCAACTAGNAGCTAGCACTATTGATCCCCCTTGAGCACTGGAAGCAAAGGTACGTGTAAGGCGCCAGCGACCGCCAATGTACTTGATACCATGCCGACGACAAAGACAGCGGCCAGGATCAGCCCAAGCGAATTCCATGGTAAGTCTAAGGCTCCGCCGGCGAACCGTGGCGCGATAGCGATTAGCGAAGACATGCTGCCAATAGTGGTGCCGAGCGCTAGCAGAAAAGCATTTTCGATCAACACCATTCGGGTCAGTGCNTTGCGGCGGAACCCGAAGGCGCGCAACGTTGCCAGCTCGGCACGGCGTTCGATGACGTTGCGAATGAGCACTANCGTGAGACCCACGGTGCCGAGCAAGAGCCCGAGACCGCCTAGAAGTTGGAACGTTGCCAAGTAGGTATTCTGCACAACCAGAAAGTCTGCTAGTAGCTGATCCGTTCGTTCGGCGTCGAATCCATAAGGNCCGAGGGTACGCTCAAGAGTCGNGGCGACGGCGTCGGCTTGGGTGGGGATGCTTGTTCCGGCGGCCCCGTCATTCGTGTCTAGGGGGAACCCAGCCAGATCGAGGAGGAACGTCGAGTATCCGCTCTGGCTAGGGAAATGTGTCAGCAGGTTTGCTTCGGAAATCAACAGCTCGCTGCGGAAGACGCTCTCGGCAAAAGTGGCGACGATCCGCAGATGAAGCGGTTGACCGTATTCGTTCTCGACAATCANTTCGTCGCCGAGGCNGAGATGGAGGATCCACTGCACCGAGTTGGCGTCGCCGAGCACCGGGACAATGTTGGGGCCGAGATCCTGATAAAGCAGCGCCCAAGGGTTGTCCGGATCTTGGTTCCCCACCTCAGAATCTAGGCTCGATGGCGAAAGAATAGTCGCGAAGCTGAAGCCTCCTCGCTCCACCAATTCCGGGCTGGCGCCAAGCAAGCGGGGATTTTGTGGTCGGTAGAGATTCAAACAACTGGCGTCATCTCCGGGAACGGCGCGCAGGGGAAAGATTCGTGCGCCTCTAAGCAGGTTCTCGTCGTCGCGGGAGAAGCCGAGGTCGAAGCGGTCATCCGGTGAATTTAGGTCTTCATGGAGTGGAATCTCGGAAGTGGCGTAGAGAGCAAAGCCTCCGGTTCCCGAGTTCATTGTTTGGGACTCACGTGTTGGGTCTCGGTGGTTTGCAGCCACCGTGACGATCACGAACGATGCGAACGCAACCAGCGCCACACAGAGAATGCTGCGCCCAGGGTTCCAGGCACTGTTGCGGGTTGCCATGCCAAAGAAGGCCGTGGTTCCCGACGGCCCAAGGTGGCCGTGCGAACCGCGACACCAGTCGGAAAACAAGGCAAGGCCGGCCGCCAGNAAAGGAACGCCGATTGTTCCGAAGACCATCGGGTCCATCGCCCTGCCGGTAGCGAAAGCGAGAACTAGCATGACACTCGCGAACCCCGCACTGATTGCTGCAAAGCTTCGGCGCAGTCGGCGTCGAGATGCGGAGGAACCGATGNGNCGATGGACGGAGCCTCTCAGAAGCAATGCCGCTGGAATCTTGCCAAGCCGCTGAACCGTGAACCAGATTACGCTGAGCACGACGATCATTGAGATCAGCCAACCTGTCGCAAGGCTTATCGGCACGACGTGGAGTGTCAGCATTGATGTGCCGACCGCTGGCAGCCACAGAGTTCGCAGCCCGAGCATCATGAGCGCCGCATAGCCGACGCTGGCAACNAGGCCAACGAGCGCGCCGATGGTGGCTACGATGCTGCCTTCCGCCAGCAACCGGCGATGGACGTGCTTGAGGGTNTAGCCCACCGACAACAACAGGCCAATTTCCTCAGTNCGAGTTTCAACCCCAAGGCTGAAAAGAAGGCCAGCGAGCATCGTTGCGGAAGCGATGAGGAAAAAGCTAAAGGCGATGAACAGGCCGCTGAAATCGGTTGCCCCGGTGGCGGCTTGCAAACCGTCGGCCCGAACCTCAAGAAAGCGCATCCCGAACTGCGAGAGGTTTAATCGAGCGAGCATCGCCGTCTCGAACAAGGTGTCGAACTCGTCGATCTGGACGGCGTCCGGAGGTGTCATCCGAACCGACGTGATAACACCGTACCGTGTGCTCCACAGTTCGTTGGCCTTTCCTTCGCTGACAAAGGCCTTCGGTGTGGCGGCATACTCGTCCCAGTAGTCCTCGTCNACGGTACGAATGCGGCGTAGGTCGACNGGGAATGGGGGATCCCAATCAGCGATATTTTCGGTGTCCTCGATGCCTGGGTAGTCAGGGGTTAGACGTCGGTCGTTGCCGAGACCACTCATCGCGACGACGCCAGCAACGACGAAGTCCGTTGTCTCGAGCTCGAGCTCTTCATAGGGTCCGACGACGTAGTACTCCATTCGCAAGGTGTCTCCGGCACCCGCTTTGATGTCGTTGGCGGCCCATTCGTTGATGAGGATCTCGTTGNCAGTCGGTATAGGAGCCGGNTCTCCTGATGTAAGTACCAGAGATGTAAGGTCGGCGGACACCCCAGCGAGTGCCGAGATGGTTGAGTAGGGGACCGAACGACCGCCGACCTCCATCGCGGTCGCCAGATAACTGGTAACGCGGGTGACCGAGGCGCCGACCTCTTTGGCGGTTTCTTCGACCGCAGCCAGCGTTAAGGGTCGCAGCACGTACTCGCTACTCTCGACCAGCNCGACGCCGTNATGNTGTTCGATGAGGAGGCCAAGATCCTCAAGATTCAAGACACCGCGGAGTAGATGTCCTATGGTTGTCGTGGATTCTGTCTGCCCCGGAGCNGTGGTTGTTGCTGACGGGTTCTGTCCGACTAGAACAGCGTTGACGTTACCCTCCTGGTCGATCGCCCGTTGCAGGTCATCGAGCTCGACGTAGGCGTTCGACGGAAAAGCTTGGTGCTGTGCCAGGCCGAATCGCCCGATCCCAGCGTCTGGGACTATCCTGACAATCGTCGCCCGGATGGTCCCGAATGCTTCGCTGTTTTCCTTATTCCCAAGCAGGGTGTCATCGGGAATGTTGTCGCGGGTCCGGAAACTTAACAGAATCGCGTCGCCGACGTCGGCCCCGAGTTGGCGATGTAACGTTTCGTTGATGATTGCCGATGGGAAGAGTTGCCCGGCCGCTTTGTCAAAAACAAGCGGATCGCCATCGAACATGGTGCTGAATCGTTCGTCAATGCCAAGAACGTTTACCTTAGAGGCACGCGTTCCGGTTTCAATTTGAACAGCGGTACCCGGGAGTAAAATCACGGGAGCGGCGCCGCTGTGCAGAGAAGCGAAACCGTCCGACTCTTTTAGACGGTCGGCAAGGCTCTGTGGGAAGAATCGCTCTACGACTAGTGCCAGCTCTATGTTGCCGAGGCGGTCGAGCGTCATGTCGCGTAAGCTGCCTCGCACCGAATCACCAACAATCAAGGCGCCGGTGAGGACCGCNGTGTTGACTGCTGTNGCAAGCAACACTGCGAGATTGAGTTTCCAGAAGTGAGCTAGACCGCGCAACATGACTTGCCTAGGTTCTCAGTGGCGCTCACGCGCGCGCGTCCTTGCATAACCCATCACGGAGTTCGACATGCTGTGAAAATTGGCCAGCCAGTTCCATGCTATGGGTTACAACGATGAGCATATTGTTTGCGCGCACGTGTAGCCCTGAGATCAACTTGGCGACGGACGAGGCTGTTTCGACGTCTAAGTTCCCAGTGGGCTCATCGCATAGAAGAAGCCCAGGTTGCTTTATTAGAGCACGGGCAATCGCCACCCGTTGGCGTTCACCACCAGACAACTGTGCTGGATGGTGATCAAGGCGGTGGGAGAGACCGACATGCTCAAGTAGCTCGGTGGCGCGATCGCGGAGGTTGTTGTCTCCCGGAAAGGCAAGGGTTGGGATCAATGTGTTTTCGAGCACCGAGTACTGCGGCAACAAGTGGTGGTCCTGGAAAACGAAGCCGATGTTCTCATTGCGGAATCGAGCAAGATCGGGTTCTGACATTGCGAAGGGGTCCGTGCCCAGGATTGAGACCGCTCCCGAGCTTGGTTGGTCGAGCGTTCCGATGACGTGCAACAGGGTGCTCTTGCCGGAGCCGGAAGGGCCTGTAATGGCGAGCGAATTGCCGGGCTGCATTGTTAGTGAGATGCCACGCAGAACTTCGACCCGCCCCGCATTATCCTCGTATACGCGTGTAACATCGTTGAGGTGCAAGCCACCGGTGTTCATGCGTCGCTTGCTATGGCGTGGGCGAACCAGTCGGGGATCTCGATCGGTTCGGGGCTCCGGTCCGGGTGCATGGCGCAACACACCGAAGTCGTCTTGCCTTGAGCCAGGAGTGTATCCTCGCGCCAAAATTCGAAGCCATATGTCAGCGACTTCACCCCGCGGCGCACAATCCGTACGTGGATGTGGAGAACATCGCCGAAGCGTGCCGGTGATTTGAAGTCGCAGGTTGCCGAGGCCCGTGGCCAGCTGATTCGAACACCGTCGACGGTGCGATCGATGCTGGTGCCGAGAGCACGGAGAAACTCGTGCTCGGCGGTTTCCATGAACACGAAGAAACGCGAGAAGTGGACTATCCCGCCCATATCCGTGTCGGAGTACTCGATGCGTCGCTGATACGTGAATCTTTCCATTAGATTGCCTCACCCTTTACCGTGGCGACGGGCCCATTAGCATCGCCCCGTGGCTCCTGTAGCCACTTACGATAAACGCCCAAGGTCGCGTCGGCCATGGCGGTGTCGGAAAATCTCTTATGCACCGCATCCGCCCCACGNCTGCCAAGCTCGTAGNGATTTTGTGGCGCANGCATGAGTTGCTCNAGNTTGTCTGCGAGCGACTCNGNCGATCCCGGTTCGAATAGCAGGCCGCCCCCAGTTGCCGCGATCATCTCGGGGAACGAGCCATGAGCTGGCTGCACGACCGGGGTACCGTTGGCGAGTGCTTCAAGGACGAAGAGACCTTTGGGGTCGCTATAANTTGTCGGTACGGACAACACATCGACGGTCTGCAAGAAGTCGATCTTTTCGTCACGATTTACCTCACCAGCGTAGTCGAAAACTTCAGTCAGGCCGAGCTCATCAACCTGCCCCTTGATGTCCTGGAAGTAAGTTTCGTCGCGTTTGCCCAGGTAGCCCGCGACATGCAACCGTAGGTCTTTCTTGCCAACTCTCTCGGAAAGCAGCGCGAATGCTTCGACTAGCTTGTGCAGGCCTTTTTCCGGGCAGATTCGTGCTAGGTAGCCAACCACGAACGGAGAGGAAGTACTGTGCGAGTTTTCTGGCACTTCCTCAACCGGCGTATCAGGCGATTGTGGCGCCGGTGGAGCATCCTGGTGGCCCTCCAGCTTGATCCCCAATGGCACGATATGTATGCGCTGGGGATCGACATCAAGATACTCGCCCATGAAGCTAGCGTAGTAGTTACAGGTTGCCACCAGACCGTCGACGACGCGCGCGTGGGCCCGTAGTTGCTCATGCACTTGACTCTTGTACGGTTCGGAAAGCTGATCGAGGAAAATGTCTTCGCCCTGCAAGGAGCATAAAACGGGCACCCTGATTTCACGCTTGAGTGGCCCTGCGAGCCCTAGAAACATCGAGTTGGTGATATGCACGATGTCAGGCTTGAAGTCGTCTCGCAGCCAACTGACCAGTTCCTCTACTTCGCGCTGTTGGTTTCCGGTCTCGCCCTTAGCCACCGACAGTGTCATATCACCTAGCTTGGTCGCATCGATCGCACCACCAAGTCCAGAGACCCAGTTCAATAGCTTCGGGCGATCGAGTAACCAGTGAAGCGGCTCTGGAATATGTCGGAACACAGGCGACTTTTGTCCAAGGAAAACATTGACCGCACCGTAGAAAACACGATCGATGCTGACATCTTCCTCGTCTGTACGCGTCGGAGTGTAGGTCGGTATCAAGGCTACCTCGTGGCCCTTCGCCATCAGTGCCGCCGCCAACGTGTTGTCATGTAAGCAACTGCCACAGTACATACCAGCTGCCCCAGCGGTGATGTACGCGATCTTCATGCTGAGAAAAACTTTCTCATTGTGGCGTCGCACGGGGGGCTCGACAGCAGCGAGCCGGCCAGCATTGCTAGCGCCGAGGCAGTCACGATTACCGCGACCGGCATGACGCCGGTACCGCCGACCGAATAGTCGGGTTGACCCCAACCTTGGATGAAGTAGTAGGTCCACAACGCCGTGACAGTGAGTAGCGACGCGAACGCACCGAGTTTTGTGCTGCGTTTCCAGAACAGCGCTGCAACGATGATCGGAAAAAGCCCAGCGAACCCGGTGAACGACCATGTACCCATTGCGAAGATGCTCGTACGGGTAATTAGCGACAGCAAATAGGTCACAACGAGTATGCTGGCGACAAAGATGCGGGCGACGAGCACCTGCTGGTGATCGGTCATCTTCTGATCGTAGCCGTAGTGAAGCACGATGTCTTTGGTAAACATCGTTCCAAGCGACAGTGTCTGCGAATCGAGCGAAGACATTACCGCCGCGAAAACACCGGCACCAAGAAGGCCTGCGAGGAATTCCGGCGCATGCGTTTCGATTAGTCGCACCATGACCGCGTTCGACTCGAGAACCGTGAGTTCTGGGAAATCGATGTTGCCGAGAACGCCGAGCAAGACACTGGGGATCCAGACGACCGCAATGCACAGGGGGTAGGCAACCACGGTGATACGGAAGTTGTGCAGTTTACTGGCGGTTAGCCAATGCATAAACAAGTGCGGAAACATGCCGGCCGACAGGGGAATGAACAAGAAGGAGAGGTAGGTCACCGGACTGTAGTTTCCTTCACGTACTAGCAGGTCAGGGCGTGCTTCAGCTATACGCTCGAACGCTGGCCCTAGACCGCCCATGGCGTTGGCGACGTAGATGAACGTCACCGCACCAAGAGTCATGAAAACTAGTGTTTGGAAAGTGTTTGCCCAGGCCGTACCTCGTAAGCCACCGTAAGTTACATAGGTCATTACCACCAGCGAGATCACCAGGCCCCCGACCCAGGTTGGTACCTGCCCGCCTGAAATGTCGGCGAGCGTGATTCCAGCGCCCATCACACCGATCAGCAGATACGGAATCAGCAGCGCCACCAACGCGATGAACAACAACAGACCCAAAAGGTCGGATTCCCAGCGGTCCCGGATGTACTCTACCTGGGTTGTATAACCGCAACGCTTGCCGATGGCCCAGGCGCGCGTTCCGACGAAGAAAAACACCGTTGGAACGACGATAGCCGAGCTCGAGGCCATCAGGCCGAAAACCCCGATGCCTGTGCGATACGACTGCCCCGACGCGCCAAGCAGCGCGAAGGCGGTCATTTGGGTTCCGAACAATGACATCAGCAAAACGAATGGTCCGATTGAGCGAGTAGCGAGAAAGTAGTCCTCTCCGGTACCACGAAAGAGCCGATGGGATAGGACTCCGACCATTAGAACCAATGCCATGTACGAGGCGATGACTGCGAGAGTCATGGTGATTCCACAGACGTCAGGTCGCAATCCAGGTGGTTTGAGGCAGTGCCTACGCCGTGTTCTTCTGCGGCTTCGAGTTCGATGGGCCAGGTGTACCTCACGACCAGCCAGAAGGTTCCAGTTATGACGATGGTTCCCAGGACGTGGTAGGTGAAGCCGATTGGGAAACCAAGCACCATACGGGAAACGTCCCAATACCAGACATCGGTGTGGAGGACGTAAAGCAATGTCAGCAACCCGTAAGCCACGGCCTTCATAGACTTAGGAAACCTTGTTGAATTGAGTTATGTGCGAGCAGGTGATCACCTGGTAGGTGTGTCGATCCCGATCGGGTTGTACATTGGCAGCTTGTGGTATTCATCCATCGCTTTGAGCAGCCCGTCAACCGGGTGCCTGTAGATGTTGCCGATCAGCAGATGGACAAGGTTTTCCTGATGTTCCGGAAACTGTTTGAGGAATTGGGCAATACTGAAACTCGGAGCATAGAAGGCATACACGAGCTTGCGTAAAGCGTCGATGCCTTCCATAAACTCTGGGCCATGCTTGCCGAGTTGGGCTGCGGAGAAATCATTGATCTCGAATCCCTCGATAATCGAGTCGGCCGCCAGTTCGCCGCCCTTGAGGGCGAGGAAGACGCCGGTTGAATAGATGGGATCGATGAAACCAAACGCGTCACCGGCCAGAACCCAACCGTCGCCAGCAATCTGCTTGGCGGCGTAGGTGAAGTCCTTTAATACGCGAACCTGATGGAGGCTCTCCGAGCCAGTGACTCTTTTCTGTAGCGGCTTGCAAAGAGCGAGTTCTTCCTCAAAGACTGCTCCCGGGTCGTTGGACCGGCCTTTAACGAGATAGTTGATTGGACCAACTACACCGACACTGACCACGTCGTTGGGCTGCGGGATGTACCAGAACCATGACTTTTCAGTTTCGGTCCGCATGATCAACGTGGCACCCGCGTCAATGCCAGTATCGCGTTGTGCTCCTCTGTAACGTGTAAAGAACGCACAGTGCTTGAGGTTGGGGTCGGTGCGGCGGAGTTTCAACTTTTTGGCGATGATAGCGCTCTGGCCAGTGGCGTCGACGATGACTTTGGCGGTTATAGCCTTCTTTACGCCGTTTTTGAATTCAGCACGAATCCCGAAGGCACGGTCTCCGTCAAAGAGCACGTCGTGAACGCGGACTTCTTCGAAAACGTCTGCGTTCTTGGCCGCCGCGTTTTTCAGCAGCATGTGGTCGAAGTCGAGGCGGTTTACCTGCCATGTTTGCGAGCTCTCATGTTGATCGACACGAGAGAAGTAGTACGGTGCCGCGGGGTCACCGTTTTTGGCGAAGAACTGGACGCTGTGCTTGTTGGGAAAGTTGCTGCACTTCATTTTGTCGAGAACGCCAAGGCGCTCAAGGGTCCAGTATGTTGCTGGCATTAGCGACTCGCCGACGCGGAAGCGTGGGAACTTTTCGCGGTCGATGACCAGAACCTTACGCCCGGTGTCTGCAAGCAACGCCCCTGCCGTTGATCCTGCGGGGCCACCACCGACAACGATCACGTCATAGTCGGTGTCCGGGTACATTGCGTTGCTCCCGTCAGTCCCGACTATCGTTGGTAGGTGGCGCCAAAGTAAACCGTGATGGGGTCGGCTGGCATCACCGATACGTCGCCGAAGCCGCGTTGGTCGTACTCTCGGTTGGTGAAATTCTTGATGTTGAGCTGGAACACAAGATCGTTGTGCGCATAGCTCGCCATTGCATCGAATGTCAGCACGCCGTCAATGACGAACTCGTTATCTTCTGCGATGAACTGGCCGCTGACGTAGCGGGCCCCGGCACCAACGACGAAAGTTCGGCTGACGGATTGGCTTATCCAAGAGTTGAAAATATTTTCTGGAGCGAACGCGGGCCGATTGCCAGAGCGGTCGACGGTACCGTAGATCGGCGTGAAAAAATATGGATCGACGCCAATGATGATTTGCTCCGCAAACTCAGTAAGTTCGGCACTATTGCGCGCGTAGGAGCCCACAAAGCGGAGTCCTTGCGGTGTTTCCACGAACAGTTCAGTCTCGAAACCACGTGAGCGCTGAGACCCAACTTGTTGGGTGATTCCGTTGGCGTCAGGAATGCCAATGTTTTGGCGCTCTAGCTGATAGACGGCGAAGGTGGCCCGGGCGTGTTGGTCGAAGAACTCGTACTTATAGCCAGCCTCGATCTGCTTTCCCTCCTCGGGTAGTACGTTGCCAGTCTGTACGCGTGGCGCTGGCGGTGCGAACGAGCGGGTGTAGTTCGCATAGATTGAGCTGTTGTCGTCGGCCGCAAATACGACACCAAGCATCGGGCTCAGTTTGGTATCGCGCCGCGAGACGCTCTTGGTTTTATCACTAAAGTCGATAGTGTCGACCCGGACACCAGCGAGCACTTGGAAGCGATCGTTGAAAGTGATTTGGTCGATGGCATATGGAGCTGCAACGATCGCCCGCGAATCGCCTGCCTGCGAGAACATCGGCAGAATAAACGGAGGCCCGGGTGTTGGCGCACCGGGATCAAGCAGAGGAACATCTGGGAGGACACCAACATCGAGTGTGAAGATGTCCGCTTGCCGTGCCAGCTCGAAACCCAAAAGCAAATTGTGACTCACGGAACCCGTGCTGCCGTTTATTACAGCCTCGAGTTGGTTACCGATCCAGTTCTGCTTGTCGTCTAGAAGTATCAACGACCGGCTAAGAAGAAACTCACCGGTCGGCATATAGAACTGGTTAAATACCGGGATGATGCCGTTGAACAGTGTGCCGTTTGAGAGCCAATCGAGCCCTCGGTAGTAGAATTTGTTACGGAGGGTGATGTTTTCGGAGATCTTATTCTGATAGTCGGCCTGCAGCCGGTAGATGTTTTGATCCGACGAATCAAGTGCCGACTGGTAGTTGGTCGTACGGTCGACCGGTACCACCTCGCCGTGGGCTAGCGGTAGCCCGCTGTCGGGGGTGTAGTTGGCGGAGACGAACTCAGAGTTCAGGGTTAGCGAAGCCTTGTCGCTAATTGTAAAAGTAGCCGCTGGGTTGATCGCGAACGTACGTCCATCGATGTGTTCACGATAGCCTTTCCGGTCACGAAACAGAGAGTTGACGCGGAAGAAGAAGTCTCTGTCAGTGTTGGCGTAGTTGAAGTCACCTGCCGCTTCGACCCAGTTGAAATTACCCAACGTCGCGCGTGCGCTTCCAGCTGTGTTGGATGTTGGTTGCTTACGCACCATATTGACTGTTCCGGCGAGAGGATTGCTGCCGTACAGAAATCCGCTTGGACCCTTAAGCACCTCAACGGTTTCGACATTGTAGAGGTCGTAAAATGTTGTCTCCGGCTCGGGTGCACCATCCGTCATGATTAGTATGCTACTCAGCGAGTCGAAGCCGCGGATAATGAAGAAGTCGTTGACCCCATTGCCAGGCTGAATGTTGATGTTGCTTATGTTCATCAGAGCCCCTGACACAGTGGCGTCGTAATGCTCCTGGAAGAGGGCCTCGGTGACAATGCCGACATGGAGTGGAGTTAGCTGCAGCGACAGCGGCAACTTCGTAGCGATCGTGTTGGAAGTAGGAACATACGGCAAGCTACCTTCTACGAATATGAATTCACGTGCTTGGCCTCGCTGTTCCTTCTCTTGCTCCGACTGGCTAGGAGGTTCATCCTGGGAACTCATCGATGGGGTGGTCCCCAGTGAAGTTTCTTGTGCCTCCAGCGGTAAAGCTGCTGCCAACAAAAACGTGGCTAAAAGGAAAATGAAGGCGAGCTTTTTCATGATCACGTGTACCTGGCTTGTTGGAACTCAGGATCGTAGAAGGAGGGCAGTAATGAATCGACCCGGAGGAGCCCTTCTGGAGTCAGCTTAACCAGATCATCGTAAATCTCCAGCAACCCGTCGTTTTTTAGGGTATTCAGAGGGTCGGCAAACTGTTCTAAAATATCGGCGCCGAACTTGTCACTGAAATAACTCCGACGAATACGGCCGAGCTTGAGCTGCAAGATCAACTCGCGGGTAAGTCGTTGCTGCGTGGTTGTTGCGAAGGCGCGGGTCACCGGTAGCTTCCCCTCGCCGACCATGTGGAAATACTCATCCCAGTCTGGTGAATTCTGTACGTGTACACCACTGATGTGGCCGAATGACGATACTCCAATCGACATCATGTCGGAGCCTTCCCACAGCGCGCTTCGATAGACAAACTTGGTTTGTTGCTTTTTTACCATCGTGTAAGCGCTGGAAATTTCGTAACCTGCCTTACGTAGCTCCTCGAAGGCATAAGCATGCCACTCGCGCTTGGTCTCCCAATCGGCAAGCGGGATGTCCATCATTCCTTCGAAATACTGCTTGGAAAAACGTGTGTTAAACGGCAACTCCATTTGGTAAACGGTGACAGTTTCGGGATCGAAATCGATTGCTTTTTGCACCGTGTCACGCCAGGTTTCCCATGTCTCGCCTACCATTCCAGCGATTAGGTCTATGTTGATCTCCGGAAAATCTGCCGACAGCAACCAGGGGTAGACGCGGTAGATTTCCTTGGAGATGTGGGCGCGACCGTTGATTTCTAGGATCCTATCGTTGAAATTNTCCACCCCGAGACTTAGGCGGGTAACGCCTATACGACGAATTGCTTCGACCTTCGCTTGGCTCAAAGTGCCAGGCTCGCACTCGAACGTAACCTCTTCAGCGTCGTCCCACGGTATCGCACTCTTAAGTCCTGCGACGAGGTTTTTGAGGTGCTTCACTGAGATGTAAGAAGGAGTACCTCCGCCGAAATATACATACTTGAGCGGCCGCCCGGCGATGGCGGTTTGTTCTGCATAGACTTCATTTTCGTGCACTAACGCTTCGATGTAATTATCGACCTGGTTAGCGTTCTTGTCTGTGTAGACACGGAAGTAACAGAATTTGCAACGCTTGCGGCAGAACGGAATGTGGATGTATTGGCCGAGTGGAACGTCAGGGCGTGGTGCTACTTTGAGAACCTCGTGATAGTCGACAAGATCCGCAGTGTTCCAGAACGAATAGGCTGGGTAGTTCGACACGAAGACACTCCCGACCTGAGTGTCGCCTCCAAGGTCCTTGTTCGTGGTTGCCGGATCAGCTGTGATACGTTNACGCGCCCGATCATCAACTATGCTCTGATCATTCACTGAGTGGCACCTCAGGGGCAGCGGGGCCGAAGGCATACATCTGGCCGTCTTCAGTGCCGATCACTAACTTACCTTGAGCAATGGCCGGCGATGCAACAATCGATGAAGCGGTGTCAAATTGCCAAACAATGTCACCGTTGTTGACGTCGAGAATTGAAATTTCGCCACTACTGCCGCCAAACACGACACGATCACCGACAATGACCGGCGAGCTATCTATGCGGGCACGCATTCTATAGGTCCATAGCGACTCACTGGTTAATGCGTCGATGGCATGCATTATCTTGTCACGGCCACCGATTAGCACTCGCCCCTCCGAAACCGCTGCCGAAGAATAGAATGGAAACTTGCGCTGCGGATGCTCGTATTCCCACAGCAGTTCACCAGTCGTGAAGTTTATTGCTAGCACCTGATTCTCAAAGGTGCCGAAGTAGGCAATTCCGCTGACGATTGCCGGGCTGGAGCCAACGTAGGAATAAACGAGGATCTCATTGAGCAGTTCTCCTGTCGCGAGATCGACGACACGGAGAAAGCCGTCGCATCCGATGGAAATCACCTTGCCATTGACGATTGCAGGGGTGCCGTTGACATAGCCTTCGGTTTGAAGGCGCCATGCTAACGAACCATCAGCTGCGTTGAGGGCGTAGAGGCTATTGTCGTAAGAGCCAAACACCAATCTGCCATCAGCATAGTTGGCGGCGGAAACAATGCCAGCACCTGTATTGAAGCCCCACTTCTTCTCGCCGGTTGCTGCGTCGAGGGCGTGGAACTCACCGAATTCGTCGCCAAAGTACACGAAGCCGTCAAATACCGATGGCGAAGATTTCACCTCTGCTGCGGCCTGGAATTTCCATAATTCTTCACCGGTTTTCAGATCGAGGGCGTAAAAGAACCTGTCGAGTGAGCCGAAGTAAACACGGCCATCTGCGATAGCAGCGGTTGACTCTATGCTGTCACCGGTCTCAAACATCCAAATTGGTACAAGAGCATCAGCCAGGGCGCCATCGGGCAAGACTCCAGTCAAGGCGGCGTCGCGCCGGAAGAGGTTCCATTCATCGTTTTCCTGTGATGCTCCCGACGAAGCGGTCGCCACCCCGACGATAACCACAAGCAGAAAGACCCTGACCATGAATCTATGGGTTAGTGAAAGTATCTGTGCTGGGTTCATCTAAACATTTACCTCAGAACGACGCTTCGTACAGCCTTAGCAAGTCAGTTTCACTGACTGGACGAGGGTTAAAGCTGGCCGTCCACTGGGTAGCAGCCTCGGTGGCAAGCTCGGGAAGACTGTTGCGGTCGGTGCCGAGCTCGCCGAGGCGAAATTCAGCACCCGTGGCGTCGCGTAGTTGGTCGATGGTATCGGCCAATGTGGGCGAAAGATCAGCGTAGATTTCGCCAACTTCATGCTGGTTAAAACGCACGACCTCGGGCAACAGTGCTGCGACTGCGATGCCGTGAGTAATGTTGAAACGCGCCGTCAGTGGATTGGCACAAGCGTGCGCCGCCCCTAGCATCGAGCATTCGATGGCGGCTCCAGCAAGGTAAGCACCGAGCTGCATCTTGCCCCGCGCCTCAAGGTCTCTGGGCTCGCGCAATGATGCCTCGAAGCTACACGACATTAGCCGCCATGCTTCGCGGGCGTACATCTGTGAAATAGGGTTGCGCGTAGTCGCGACGTAACTTTCGATGGAGTGGGAGATGGCGTCCAGTCCGGTGGCAACAGCGACCGAATATGGCACTGTTCCCGTGAGCTCGGGATCCAAAATCACAGTCTGGAAGTGCGCTTTNGTGTCACCGCATGCCATTTTTTGATGTGTGTTGGCTTGTGCGATGAGGGCGAACGACTGCGCTTCGCTTCCAGTCCCGGCCGTCGTCGGCACACCCAGGGAGGGCAGCATCGGCTCTTTAGCTTTGTTCATCCCCCAGTAGTCTTCCATTCGGCCGCCATTGGTCAGGAGAAAGTTGATGCCCTTAGCGCAGTCCATAGCGCTGCCGCCACCAAGCCCGACGATAGAGTCGATGCAATGCTCCACCGCAAATTGCTTGCCAGTTTCTACATGCTCGGTGGTGGGGTTCTCCTCGACGCCATCAAATACGTAGGCTTCGATCGACTTGCCCTTGAATGCCTGCAATGCTCGGTCGACGTGGCCAGCAGCACGAATACCAGGGTCGGTGACTATCATCGCCCGGTGTCCTTTGAGTTCGGCAACTAGCTCTCCAAGCTGAGCTAAGCATCCGGCACCATGCTCGACCTTGACACTGCCGATGCGGGCAGACCATGAGCCAACGGCTTCGCTGATTTCAGTCACCGATGCCAAATCGCTCATTCCCGGGGTCCTATTCCTACAGTGGCCGATCGATGGATTGCGTATTCGCCGCTCTGGGCGGCTCGATGAAGCCGCTCTGGACGCACGTGGAGTCACGGAACGATCGTAGGGATACCACAAAAGGTACCACAAAAAGCTGGCGAAACTTCGTTTGGGCCAACGCACATGAATGGCCTTAACAGGGGGCTGGAAGATGCGAGAAACTAATTAGAACACGGTTATTCGATCCCGATTGGCTCGATGAGCTTAATGAGAAACCTTGGTTTGCTCTGCGGAGGTAACCATAGATGCAGGCACCGATTGCGCAACGGAATCCGGTTTGTAAAGCGCAACGAGTGCGCCACCAGTAGCGGCGAGGATGATGCCGAGGACGAACTGCCAGCGAACGTTAGCAAGTCCGCCGACGGGTGGGTGAAATGCGTATGCCGTGAACGCGTTGACGATTGGTGCCCCAGCAAAAACGATCGACATCACCACGGTGGGTGTGCCTTTGGCGCCAAAGGCCATCAGTACAAAGAACGCACCGGCGGCTCCGACCGCGCCAGCGATGAGCGACCAAGTGAGACCTTTAGCCGGAAAGCTCCAAGTCGCGCCGTTCAGTCTAAGCACGAGCAGAGGTGCTAGCACTGCAACAAAGAAATAGGCGATACCGACGAAGAGAAAAGCCTTATAGCGGCCATTGACTGGATCGCCCATAGCCATTTGGCCTGTGTGCAGGAAGACGCCGTAGGTGCCCCACGAAACCATTGTCATCAATGCAAAGCCCAGCCAGGCCCAACCTGCGCCCATTACTTTCCTCCTTGGCGTTTCGTTTTCACTCTGAATCGCTGAAAATTACTGTACAAAAAGCTTCCCGACAGAAAGTTGCTACGCAACGATAACTGATTGTTGCTTTCCGTGGGCATGCGACTAGGAACGATTCGTGAACACATGAAGACTAAAACCGATTTCATGCTCGCCACCATTGCCTTGGCTTTCACTCTAGTAGTGGGTATGGGCTTAGGGGGAGTCCAAGGTGGTAACGCCGNAGCTTTGCGAGNTGCGGCTAGCCGTGGGGAGGTGGAAGTGGTGCGTTCGCTGCTAGAGGGAGGAACCAGTGTTGACGAAGTTAATGAATATGGGGCCACTGCGTTGATTTTGGCATGTATGCGTGGCCACGCTGATGTTGTCCGTGTGCTGCTGGAAGCGGGTGCCGACCCCGACTTGGCCGATGGCTTCTATCGCCTAAAGCCTCTCGAATGGGCGGCNGAGAATGCCCACGAAGACGTCATCTCGTTGCTATTTGGCAGTGGCGCTGGCGGTTTCGACCAGTTGCTCTCNAATGCTGTTGACGCAGGTGATACGGACAAGGTCGCTGAGCTGTTAGAGATGCATGTACCCTCAGCCGAAGTCTTNTCNATGGTTTTGCAGCGTGCTATTGAGACCCGGAACCGTNCACTCGGAGAGTTGCTGATGAGTTTCGGTGCCGTTCCGCCGCCACCCGAGATTCTCAACCTCAACACCGAAATCTTGCGCCGCTACGAGGGCGTATACATTGATGAAGTCGGTTTCGAGCTTGAGGTGTGGGTTGACTACGACACCGGGGCTCTTCTCGCACGCCCCACGGGTATGCGTAACTCATTGCGGTTCCTCCCAGTGGAGGAAGCGACGTTCATCTCTGAGCAGTCCGACACGATCTTCATTCGCTTCACGGTGCGAGATGGCCGTGTAGTCAGCATGTCATTCACTCAGAGTGGTGACACTCGCCGGATGACCAAGCGATGAGNATTCAGAAAGGATCAGGGTGGTCGAGACTGCGTGCCTATGTCGCAGCCGGTCTNGCNATGTTCCTGTCTTTCATGGTCNNGNCGGTCATGCTGGTGTGGTCGAGTGGAGTGGAAGCTAAACCGTTGTCCTCTGGCCCGGTGGTACGTGGATCTGTTACGAAGACTCTAGCCTCGAACTGGCCATCGTTTCGGGGCCCCGGCGGAAATGGCGTTGCGGTTGGTGCAGAGTTGCCCGACCGTTTTGATGTTGATGACGGGACGAACTTAGCTTGGCGCCAAGAGATCCCCGGTCTTGCCCACGCGAGCCCTATTATCTGGGAGGACCGTGTTTACGTAACCTCTGTGGTTACTAGCGGGCCGCCCCAGAGATTCANTGCGGAGCTTCCGGACACACCGGAATCGGTGGCCGGCAGATGGCTGCACCGCTGGATCGTTATGGCGATCGACAAACATACCGGTGACGTTTTGTGGGAGCGGATCGCAGCCGAAGGGATGCCTCGCACGGGCAGGTTGCGAAAGGGCAGTTTTAATAACTCGACCCCAGCAACCGACGGACAACACATCGTCGCACTGTTAGGGTCACAGGGGCTATTCTGCTACGACGTTAATGGCAACCTGTTGTGGCGCGTGGACCTCGGTGTCCTAGACGCTGGCTGGTTCTTCGACCCGACTTTCCAGTGGGGNATGACAAGCTCGCCCGTAATCCATGAAGGCAAGGTCATCGTGCAGGCTGACGTTCGCGGCGGTGCATTTATCGCCGCGTTTGACGTCGTCAATGGAACCGAACTGTGGCGTACGGCCCGAGATGAAGTNTCTTCGTTCTCAACGCCAGCGATCATTCGCACCAATGGAGTGTCCGAGGTCGTTACGAACGGCGGCCGTGCGGTGCGCGCTTACGGTTTGGCTAACGGCGAGGAACTATGGACGCTGAGGCCGAGTTCCGAGATTGCGGTACCAACGCCGATCTTTGCTCACGGCTTAATCTTCGTCGGTTCGGGATATTTGCCGCAACAGCCTTTTTACGCCGTTCGTCCGGGTGGCGTGGGAGATATCTCACTGCCAAGCGGGCAGGGCTCCAGCCCCCAGGTCGTCTGGACGCTTGCCGATGCGGGCCCGCTAATCTCGACCCCGATTGTGGTCGGCGACTACCTNTTCATCATGCAGCGTGACGGNACTTTGTCCTGCTTCGACGCGATCACCGGTATTCCGATCTACACTGAGCGCATCGGTGCGCCCGANCTTGCCGATGAAACGTCCTTGCCTCGGACCGAAGAGTCTCTNGCCACATATACAGCTTCCCCTGTAGCNTCTAATGGAAAACTGTACGTGGTTAGTGACTTAGGCGACATACACGTCATCGATGCTGGGCCGTTCCTGGAGATCTTGGGTACCTACTCGGTANGAGAGGGCGTTTTCTCAACTCCGGCAATTTCCGACGGGATGTTTCTGGTGCGTGGCCTAGACCACCTTTTCGCCTTTTCGCGCTAAGATTGGGTGCTGGCGACCGACGATCGCCCATGCTAGCGTTTGTTNTCGATCTTGACTTCGGTACCGTAGTCACGCNAGGCGTTCCACCTACTGGCGCTTAGCCGAAAGCCTGCTCAGTAATCCAGGCTCTTTTTTTGGGGAAACCATGGTCGAAGTAAGACTTAAGGAAGGCGATCGCCTTGAATGGGCGATTAAGAAATTTCGCCGCGAAGTTCAGCGTGCAGGTATCCTTCGGGACATCCGCCGCCGCCGCTTCTATGTGAAGCCAAGCGAAGCGAAGCGGCTGAAGGCTGCCGCTGCTCGCCGACGCCGCCGTCGCCAGGNCCAGCGTCAGCGTCGTAACGAGTTCTAGNAACGTGCTTAAGACCTCCTAGGCTAGGATTCCTTGTTCGGGTGGCGATGAACCTGATGTTCTGTCCTGATTGTGGGGCCGAGTACCGGCCTGAGTTCTCTGAATGCGCCGATTGCNGTGTCGCGCTGGTCGTGACTTTGCCTGTGGAAGAGGGTCCTGACCCTGACTCGAAGATCGTTCAGGTCTTTCGCACCAGCGACGCGATGCTTTTGCCGATTGTAAAGTCACTCCTTGAGTCAGCCGGTATTGAGTACTTCGTTCAGGGTGAAGAGGCGCTTGGCTTGTTTCCTGTAGGAGCGATGGGTAGCAGCGTCAGTCGCTCTTCACTGGCCGCAGTGGGTGCCATCGTGCACGTCTTTGAGCGAGATGTCGAAACCGTTCGCCAGTTACTCACCGAGGTCCGTGAAGCAGAAGATATGGGTAGCACCCCGAACCAATAGTTTCCCGTCCGTGATCGCCGGTGAAGCCCAAATAGATTGCTCGATCGAATTGACTGCCAGCACCTTGTGCACAGGACCAGCCTTAATCACGAACATGTCACCGTCCTGACTGGCGATCAAGAGTTTGCCATCATAGGCGACCGGAGACGCGGCGAAACGGCCCGGTATGGGGACTCTGGCGCCCTCATAGATAAGTTTGCCAGTTTGACTGTCGAGACTCGTTAACATTCCGTTGTCAGCTATCAGGTAGAGTTGGTCTCCGTACAGAATATTCGATGGTACGTATGCTGTTCCTTTTTCGTACTCCCACGAGATGGCATCGGTATTGCCGACTTTCCCTGTGGCGCCAAGACGGACTGCATAAGTTTTTTTGCGCTGATAGCCCACTGAGACAAACACCGTCTCGGTGTTAGCGACCGGAGTGGCGATGACGTTGCCTCGAAGTCCTGGTCCTCGCCAGCGTTCAATCCCGGTTGCCGGATCATACGAGATGACCGCCTGAAACCCACTGACCACGAGCTCCATCCCGAGCGGACCGTTAACCAGAAGCGGTGTGCTCCACTGGATCCGTGCCAGTCGCGGCGTGCGCCAGACTTCGTTACCAGTTCGCTTGTCGAACGCGACAACAAACGATTCGTCACCATTGTCACGATCGACGACAATGATGAGGAGGTCACCGTAAAGTACCGGTGAGCTGCCATCTCCCAGCCCAAAGTTCGGAATCTCGCCAAGGTTTTGGCTCCAGATTAGCGAGCCGTCGAGATCGTAGGCGTACAGTCCTTGGGTACCAAAATAAGCGTACACGAACTCGCCGTCGGTAATCGGTGTCGGCGAGGCGAACGAACCTCTGCGGTGACTGTCGTCGTAAGGGAGGCCCTCAAAGGCGACATGCTCCCATATGACCGATCCATCGCTGATGGCCAGGGCGATTACCTTGAGCGTGTGGATTCGGTCCGAGCCGGTACTGTCTGGGTGGATGTAACGATCGCGATTCGCTGGGTTGTCGTCATAAAAGCCGTCGCGCATATGGACGACGCGGTGTTTTTCGCCAGCAACTTCTCTCTCAATCGCGGTGGTAAGAAAAACGCGATCCTCCCAGACGATTGGAGACGAATGCCCTTTCCCTTCGATCGGAGTTTTCCAAAGTAAGTTGTTATCAGTGCCCCAATTCAGAGGCAGTCGAGTCTCGGTCGAAACACCCATACCCGTCGGGCCACGCCACTGCGGCCAATTGTCTTCTTCCGTCTCTGTAGTGAATGGAATTCCAACAGAGTATTTAGGCGTGGAAGTTACTCGGCTGGTCGTACCCGCCGTGGTCAACAACAGCGTGCCGATTGCTGCCACCGCAAGTTGTGTTCTCGAGTAATGCAAGGCACCCCTATCGATTCCTGTATCGCCGAACCCTAATTATCCCCGATGTGCCTATATGTCGCGAGTGTGCTGGCCCGCTAGTCAGTCATGAAACTCCGCGAACACTGGTGCGTGGTCTGAAGGCTTCTTCCCTTTACGCTCGTCTCGATCAACCCCGGCGTCAGCTGAGCGTGCGGCGAGCTTATTTGTCGCAAGTATGAGGTCGATCCGCAGGCCGTTGTTTTTCGGAAACCCCAGCATNCGGTAGTCCCACCATGAGTAGATCCCTGCCTCTTTGTGGTGGATGCGCAAAGTATCTTGCAAGCCGAGATCGATCAACCGTTTGAACCAAGCATCGAGATCCTTGTTGTAGAGGACGCCGCCCCACCAGTCCTTGGGATTCTTGACGTCACGCTCGTCGGGGACGATGTTGTAGTCGCCGCAGATTGCCAGCTGGGCGGTACAATCTTGGGCAGCAAGGTAATTCTCGAGCCGTTTGAGCCACTTGAGTTTGTAAGCGTACTTTCCACTATCGATCTGCTTACCGTTGACGACATACACGGAGATGATCCGCACCCCATCGATGGTTGTGGCGATCACCCGAGCCTGCGATTCGTCTCCACCGTCACCGAAGCCCGTGGAGACGTCTGTGGGGCCGCTTTTCGATAGGATCGCGACTCCGTTGTACGTCTTTTGTCCGTGCACAATCGCCTGATATCCGGCCGCTTCAATAGCTTCGAAGGGAAACTGGTCTTCGGTGCACTTGAGTTCTTGCAAGCAGACGACGTCGGGCTGTCGGCGCTTCAGCCAGGCAAGGAGCCGTTCCTCTCGGGCGCGGATCGAGTTGAGGTTCCAGGAGGCAAGCAGCATATGTTGACTTCCGATTCAGGTGGTATCGATGCAAACCGGGTGTGGCGCGGTGATTATGGCGGCGAGCTTCTCGAAGCTCAGCTTCGTTTTGTCGGCCCTCGTTCTAGTGTGAACTAGCGTACAGGACCACGTTGATCCCGACAGCGTAGGCGGGGAATGAGAAACGACTGAAGAAATCAAAGTCCTCGTTCTCACGCTCCCAGCCATCAGCGATGTCCGTATTATGCGACATCAGCACCATGATGCGTCCATTCTCATCGCTGATAGACCGCAGATGCGGGGTTGCGGATTCGCTACCCCGCTCGGAGGTGGTGTATCCACCAGAACGGCGATACCACTGAATCGATGGGATCTGGGGGATCTCGTCGATCGAATAGAGCATTTGCCGGATCGGGTGGTCGACCGGCACATCTAGGATCGGGTATTGGCTGGGAGAGAGCACACGGCCAATTTCGAAGCGCCATTGGTCCCACGCCTGCCACCCCCAGAAATCGTCAACCCAAAGAAAGCCGCCCCGGAGCAGATACTCTCGCAGGCGCTCCACCTCAACGTTGTCGAGACCGACCGTGCCAACGTCGGACATGAAGATGAAAGGATACTTGAAGAGTTCTTCATCGTAGAGAGTTACGACGACGTGGTTGGGATAGCTACCGTCCCAACTGATCGGGGAGGTGGTGAATTCCTCGAAGCGTCGCATAAAGTTCACATCACCCTCGGGATAATCGGTTGTCCATCCGGTGCCCAGCGGTTCGCCGCGCACACTCGTGTACTGGATTCGAGCAAAGACGAAGGAACTATCAATTGGTGCCTTGGGATCCGGATACCGGGCTGGGGTACGTCGTCCGCCACGACGCCAATATTGTGCGGCGGTTTTAGGCGAGGAAAGCTCAGCAATTGGTGCTATCAGGGCGTCGGTGNCGACATCTTCAATCATTGACGTTGATCCAACCAGAGCTTCTCTTATGGTTGTTAGATCTCCGAGCACCAGGGTGAACCCGCTGGCGAGAAGAATAAAGCATAGCTTTAGGCTCGGTATATGCATCGAAAGTAGTCTATCGGTTCGCTACTTTCAGAACACGCGAACCTGCGACTGGCTGGGGTTTTGATGGTAGCTTTTTGAGGTGATCCAAGACTGGAGAAAAGGGAGTCCAACCTGATGAAGCAGCTCGGTTTAGTTNTCACGANAGTTTTNGCCACGNTTGCCATGGCATCCGTGACACTCGATTCCACNGCTGTTTACGCTGNCCAAGGCCAGCGGAGCAACGTTGCTGACGATNCCAANCCNCTCCCGCTTGAGGNAAGTCGTANGTTTCACCTNGAGACTGACGAGGCNTCGTGGATTTCACTCGACGTCAGCCCGGANGGGGAATGGATCGTCTTNGATGTTCTCGGAGATTTGTACTTACTGCCATTCNNCGGTGGTGAGGCGCAGCGCATCACTTCNGGTATGGAGTTTGACTCGCAGCCGAGGTTNTCTCCAGACGGTCGCCTAGTGCTTTTCATTTCGGATGAACAGGGGGGAGAAAACCTGCACATCCTNGACCTGGACGAACAGNACGNGGAGGGTGAGTACGAGANNCGTGCNCTGACTAAGGGNCGTGACAATTCNTATTCNTCNCCAGAATGGGTCCCTGNNGGCGAATANGTGGTCGCGTCGAAGTCCTNCGGACGNCGCGGCAAACTNTGGATGTGGCACGTCGACGGNGGCTCGGGCATCCAGNTGATCGAAGANCCGGCCGCGGTCAAAACGATTGGCGCTGCCTTCGGGCCGNANGATCGCTATATCTGGTTTGCTCGTCGCAGCGGTGACTGGGACTACAACGCCATATTTCCTCAGTATCAGATCTTTTACTACGATCGTGAAACAGGCGAGCAAGTAACGCGCACGTCGCGCTATGGTTCAGCGGTTCGCCCCACGTTGTCGCCCGACGGCAAGTGGCTTGTCTACGCGACCCGCTTTGAGACCGAGACCGGCCTGCGGCTGCGCGACCTCGAAACTGGCGATGAACGATGGTTGATGTATCCCGTGCAGCGTGACGACCAGGAAGCGATGGCGACTCGCGATGCTTTCCCAGGGATGTCGTTCACGCCCGACTCCGCTGAGGTTGTCACCACCTACGACGGCAAGATCTGGCGCGTTCCGATCGATGGTTCCGGTCCTTCCATGATTCCGTTTCATGTCGAGGCCGACGTTTCGTACGGCCCCGAAGTCTTCTTCGAGTACCCGGTTTCTGACGATCCTAAGTTTGCAATTACACAAATTCGGGACGCTGTGCCATCTCCCGATGACACCAAACTAGCCTTCGTCGGCCTCGACCACCTGTATGTCATGGACTGGCCAAACGGGGAACCGCGTCGTGTCACCGGCAACTCGGGTGATGTGATCGAAGCGCAGCCCACCTGGTCTCCCGACAGCCGGTCAATTGCATACGTGACTTGGTCATTCGAAGAGAAAGGCGCTATTTACCAGGCAGCGGTGGANGGTGGAGACCCGGTCAAGTTGACTACCCAGAGNGGCATTTTTCAGGNNCCAATATGGTCCCCTGACGGTGACCGAATCGTAGCGATTCGTGGCCCAGCCACCAACTTCGAGGATGCCACGGGCACGCGCGCCTTCGGCGCGTCGGTCGATTTGGTGTGGATCCCGGCGACTGGTGGAGTTTGGGAGCTGATCGCGCCGACCGAAGGGCGTACCAANCCGCATTTNGGTTCTGATGCAGAGCGTATTTACCTGAACGGAGGNGGAGAGCTGATCTCNATCCGGTGGGACGGCACGGATCAGAAGTCACACTTGACGGTACGCGGCAGGGCAGCCCCTGGCTCAGAAAATGCCCCGCGGGCCGGGTGGATGCGGATGGCACCGGNTGGTAGTAANGCTCTTGCCCAAGTTGGTGAAGACCTCTACGTGGTGACGGTGCCNCGGGTTGGTGGNGAAACACCGTCTGTGTCGGTCGCNAATCCGGCCAATGCTGTTGTCCCAGTGCGGCGCCTGACCGAGATTGGTGCCCAGTTCCCTTCTTGGGGGCACNATGGNAACACGGTGCAATGGTCAATCGGTAACGCCCACTTTGTCTACNACCTCGCAGCCGCCCAAGAGGCGGAATTGGNGGCTGAGGCATTGGCCGAGGAGGAATCCGAAGCGGNTGATGAAGTACTGGACGAAGNGGCCGAGGAAGCGGAAGAAGAGCCCGCNTACAGGCCTTTTGAGGAACGNATCATCGTTGAGGTGGAGCGTGATATCCCGACTGGCANCGTGGCACTGAGAGGCGCCACCGTTATCACGATGCGGGGTGACGAGATCATTCCGAACGCGGACATCGTGGTGGAAAATAACCGTATCGTGGCCGTCGGCCAGCGGGGCCAGGTCGACATTCCCGCCGGTGCCGATGAGGTAGATGTTTCGGGTAAGACAATCGGGCCGGGCTTNGTCGATACGCATGCNCACATGCGTCCAGCATGGGGANTGCANAAGANCCAGGCGTGGATGTTTCTTGCGAACCTTGCTTACGGCGTAACCACGACNCGTGACCCNCAGACGGCTACCACCGANGTGCTNACGTACGCTGANCGGGTTACCGCNGGGATGACNCTCGGGCCGCGNATCTACTCGACGGGNCCCGGGGTNTTTTCCGGCGAGGGCATCCGCAGTCANGAACACGCCTCCGACGTGCTNAAACGNTACAGCGAGTACTANCGNACCCAGACAATCAAAATGTATATGGCCGGTAANCGCCAGCAGCGCCAGTGGATTATCACCGCAGCNCGCGAGCAGGAGCTNATGCCTACNACNGAGGGTGGNCTCGANTTCAAGTACAACCTTGAAATGATGATTGACGGTTACCCGGGNCAGGAGCATTCANTACCGATCACGCCGCTATANAAAGACGTAGTNGAATTTGTTGCTCATACCGGGATGTTTTACACACCNACGATGCTGGTCGCCTATGGTGGNCCNTGGGCAGAGAATTACTTTTACGCGCGTGAGAATGNCTACCACGACGAGAAGTTNCANAGTTTCACNCCCTANGANGAACTTGCTGGCAAGGCGCGCCGCCGTGGCGCNGGCTGGTTCATGGAAGANGAGTACAANTTNCCNCGTCTTGCCAAAGTCGTCNCTGACATTGTCAACGCCGGNGGNAAGGCCGGCGTNGGNAGCCATGGTCAGCTNCAGGGNCTTGGCTACCACTGGGAGCTNTGGGCCATGCAGTCGGGTGGNCTGACGGAGCACCAGGCTCTNAGGGTGGCAACGTTGTTTGGTGCNGAGGCCATAGGTGTGCAAAACGACGTCGGTTCNATTGANCCCGGTAAGCTAGCCGATTTGGTGATCTTCGAGCAGAGNCCGCTTGATGGNATGCGCAATACCAACACGATNCAGATGGTGATGAAAAACGGCCGCTTGTACGANGGCGACTCTCTCGAAGAGATTTGGCCNCGGCAGCGTGAGTTNGGNCCAGTTTATGGACTCGGTGANCGGCCGGTGAGGANCGGTGGTGGGTCGTAGCNAGNCAGTAACATCATCCGCTGTGGTNCCGTTTGCGGTCTACNTNNTGGCGTTGCCCGNGATCGTNGTTTTATTGCCTTGGNTNGCATGTGNNGCTCCTGTGCCCCAAGGNNGGGTGANCTTGGTNGGAGACCATGCAATNGAATTTCCGGCTACGGTTAGCGTCGCAGCGTTCGATGGCGAATTTGACATGGCCAGCTACCATTTCCTGGTATGGGTTGACGGCCGTGCTTCTGACCGCGCGCTGCTAACAGCCCATGTCAGTGACGTCGAAGTGCTTGACGCGCTTGAGGGATTTGGTGTCATGCCGGGTAATGCTGTGGGAATCGAGGCCTGGGACAACCGGTATAGTCGCGAATCATCAGCCGCCGACACTGTTATCGAGGGCCCGCGGGCACAGATTACGGTGCATGTTCCGGACCGTGACGAACCCTTGNCTCTGGACGATATCTTGATCGATCCTGGCGGTCGCGGCTTTGATATGCGCTTCGGTGGGCACCGCGACAATATCCCCAAATGGCTGTCGGGCTGTGTTGTGTGTTTGTATTCATGCCCGGGAAGCAAAATCGGCAACGCTGCCTACACGGTGCGCGATCACGTCGAGCAGACGACCCGTTTCGGTGTGCGCCCTGGCGTGTTGCCCGATGACGGCACAGAGGTCACGGTTCGGATAGAGCTTCTCGACCCACGTGGCTGATCGGATCACCTTGCCGCATTTCTAGTTGATCAGAAGCCGATTCCTTCTGTGCGCTCGATAGCACCGGTTTGCCTCTTTTGTAGCAAAAGGCAGGCAAAACCTGGTAGGAAGGCGACGAACCAGGACGCGAAGTTTAGCGCGTAGGCTGGATTTCTGGTCTGTCCACCGAGCCAGATTGGATAGACAGCTAAGTAAAACGCCGCTCCGGAAAGGAGTGCGGCCGCAGTACCTCGGCCAAAAGTCACCGAGAGAGGCTCGGTGGAGTCTTGGATCCAACGATTCAAAAAGGCGGTCAAGATCCAGAGGCCCATCCAGGCAACAAGCATCGCCCACCAGCCGATCAAAGGAAACATGGCGTAGAAAGCGGCGGCCCCACCCAGACCAGCTAACAGCTCACCGATGGCTGCAAGTGTCAGCAGCCGGCGGCAGTCTGAGACATCCCGGTCACGCGCTGCTAGGACGGCGAGCACAAGACCTAGGGTCATGAACAATAGGGCGCCGTGGATGAGACCGTAAATGGCACGATGCTCTGGGACCCACAGGGCCCAGATGAGGTCGGCGAGGGTGCTGGCTGTGGCCAGTAGCAGCGCTGCAATCAGCGTGTTGGCAAAGTTATGCATGGTGCCAAAAGTATCTCTGTTTCCTCCTGCGAGCACCAGCGTCAGTGCAGATTGGGCCAGAACAGATGTCAGCCTGCTAGTCTAGGTCTCGATCGCAGCCCATGAATATGGGTGGTGTGAGTTACACACGGCAACGATCGGGACCCACTGAATAGTGTTGAGTTCAGTGGATGCCTACCTGCCCCTTGATCGATTCGAGGAGTGCCGGTGAGTTATACCCAACGCCGTCCTTAAACACGATCATGACGTTCTTGATCACAGTTGGATTGGCGGCAAGATCACCTTTGAGGAGGACCATCTCGGCTAGTTTGCCGACCTCAATGCTGCCGATCTCATCGTAGATATCCAGAATCTTGGCCCCATTGGCGCTCATGATCTGTATGACTTCCTCCGGAGCAAAATCCGCCTCGCGCAGNAGCTCGAAGTTGCGTTGATCTCCAAATCCCGGTAGNGCNGCGCCGTATCCTGTCGGGTCGACNCCCGCTGCAAGTGTNCCGCCCGCGCGCACGAACGCAGCCTCATACTCAAGCGCCTTCTGGAACATCTCAGGTGGGAAGCCGATGCTGGCGTTCTCCGGAGCGTTGACGTAGCGATTGTTCTCGGCCTCGACCGCCATGGCTATCTCGGGAGCGAGCATCTCGAGGACACGGGTTTCCACCGGCGGGCGACCATGTACGAAGTTTTCATACACGGCCAGCGTCGAGGTCATACCAACGCCGCCAGCGATCATCTCTCGGAAAGTCGTCTGAACCTCTTCCGAGTCCATGTCCATGTCAAGATATGCTGAGCCGATGCCAACACATTGGTCCGGCTGCTTATCCGACATGTAGTCAGTGTTGGTGAGCAGGCCGTGTTCGAGTTGGTCGATGCCGAGTGNAACCGCCTCGCGAAACGTTACGGAACACAGNTGGGCCGTAACTTTAATACCGTTCTTGTGGGCCTCATCGATCGCTGCACCCAGTTCCTCACGACTAATTTGAGTATAGGCCTTGAACCAACTGACGCCTTCCTCGGCCCAGTANCGNACGATGCGNCGGGCGTCCTCCGCGCCATTGAGTTGTGCCATCGACATGGAGCCACGTTGTCCGGTCAAGTAGGGCCCTGTCACGAAAATGCGCGGTCCGATACGCCGGCCGGTGTCAATGGCGGCCTTGAGGTTGAGTTCCTCGTATGGTGCACGGGCACCGGTGGTGCGGATTGTCGTCACCCCTGAAGCGAGATACATAATCGGTCCAGTTGTGCTGAGCTGCGCTGCCCGGCCACCGGCGGCGGTGTAGTAGCTGTGGTTGTGGAGGCCGATGAGACCGGGGATCAGGGTGTGCCCGCTGCCATCAACGATCTCAGCGTCGGCTGACAGTTGCACACGGCCAGACAAACCAATATTGGCAATTCGTCCGTTTCGAATTACGACGGTCTGGTTTTCGAGTGGCGCTCCGCCGGTGCCATCGATGACTTTGACGTCAGTGATAGCAATCTCAGCCCCTTCGATAGCGACGAANGCCTCGCGACTGGCNTCCTGAGCCGCATCCTCGGCAATGCCACCGGCATTTTGATTGGCCTCCTGAGCGGCAACTTTGCCAACCGNACTGCCCACTGTGGTAATCACGAGAGCGATCCCGACGATTGATAAGAACAAAGGCGTACGGCGGGCCCTACGAATCGAGCTCATCATTAGTTCATTCCTCCCTGTGGGGCATTTGGTAATACCTCAAAGACAAACTTCATTCCAGATTCGAGATGCTCCGCGATGTGGCAGTGAACCATCCATCGGCCTGGGTTCGATATTTCTAGCAGGATGTCAGTGGTTGTGCCGGTAGGTAAAAGGACNGTGTCTTTCCATACNAGGTTGTTGTTGCGAACCCCATCCTGATCGAGCACCAGAAATCGTTGACCATGGATGTGGAGTGGGTGTTGCATGGCGTGCCAAGCGTCCCGGTTGTTGACCAGACGAATCTTGACAACGTCGCCCACCTGAAAATTCCAATCAATGTCCATGTTTTCAGCCCCGGTCACCGAATCGCGCAGCAGCCANGTCACCTCGTTGCTAGTAGTTAGCCAGTTCATGATAGGCATTGTTCCGCTCCACTCAACTGGGTTGAAATAAATCCAGTCGTAGAGCATTACTTGCTCGATTGGCAGCGGCAGGTTGGCGACCCCAAGAGTNAGGGCCANTTCCAGATCAATCGGATTNTCGAAGTGGTCACGGTAGTCGTCGATATCGCCAATAACGTCGGCGTTCTGGCGTAAGACATCAAATGCGGGGCCATGATTTGCGGACGTGATACGTTCCGCGACGCGGACAACTCCCAAGGTGTCGATTTCAGGAAAGAATGTACCGAAACGATGGTTGATTGCCTGCACCTGGTTGTTGACATGGAACTTGCCAGGCTTGTCGAAACGTACCTCAACGACGTAACGCTCTGCCGGAGCGATGACCATGCTCTGGACTAATTGTTCCCGTTCGAACTTGCCGACGTCGGAACCCACAACCTTCATTGCTAACGGGGCATCCGGTACGCGTTGCATCGCGCCGTTAGCAGTGTATTCAGCACGTGAGTCTCGCAGCGGCCCTTCCTCTTGTTGGAAGGAGATGTTGAACGTGCGGGTGTTTGAGGCGTTGGTGAAATAGAAGCGGACCACCTCTCCACGGGCAACATCGAGCTCATAAAGGGGTTCGCCATTGACCAGAAATTCGTTGCCAAAACGCCCCATTAACATGTAATTAGCGGATTCTTGGCCGAACCAGACGTTTTCACCCTCCGAGTTGATGAGGAAATCATCGAGGATAAGGATCTCTTCCTTGTTGACCGGACTGTAGTAACCGGCTGGACGTGGATCGACCAGAAGGTTTCCGTAGAGGCCGAGCTCCTGCATGATGTCTTCCCGGTGGTGTGGGTGGTACCAGTAGATCCCGGCATCGGGGAAGTAGATCTGGTAGCGGAAGGTCCCATTCTGTTCGACTGGGTCCTGTGTCAATCCCGGCACACCGTCAAAGCGATTGTCGAGGCGGACGCCGTGCCAGTGTACCGCTGTGGGTATAAGCGTCTTGTTGGTGAAGTTAATGAAGACAGTTGATTTTTCATCGACGCGAATCATCGGGCCAGGAAGCTGCCCGTTAAAAGCCATCATTAGGGTCTCGAAGCCATCGCCCAACGAGCGGCGCACCAGAGAAGCCTCAAGGTCGAGCGTGCCGCCATCGGGCAAACGCACAACCTGACTTGATTGGGCCTCCGGGAGATCGTCCAACTGCTTGTCCGTCAGAGCCGCCGGGGAGAGTTTTTCTACCTGTGGTGCCAGCCCCATCATCCCTGGCAGCATCGGAACGAGAGGATGCGTCGGCGGCATAGACCAGCCCCACGGGGTTTCATCAGTCTTGAGCGTGCCTTGCGAAGTCCTCTCTTGTTCGATTGGCTGCTCCCTTGTACCGCTGCCTCGGTTCATTGGCCCCATGACTGCCGAGGGTGCTTGTGTCATCAAATCGTGCGGGTCCATGAACAGACTTGGGGAGCGACCACGAAGGATTAGTCGTCCGTTACGGTTTTCGACGTTAGCCGAAGTTTCAGCAGTGATCAGGACTAAGAATTTGTTGAATTCGATCCGACCCAAGGAGTTGACACCATTGTCCACCTCGCCGAGCTTGATCACGGGCTCGAAAAACGGTGTTGTTGCCCAAGCAACATAAGCCGAGTATGGGCCGAGAGAGGTTGGGTCCGGCAGTCCTTCGATGTGTGCGGTTAGCTGATGGACATGGTGCCCGGCTGGTGTGACTGCAATACCGAATGGTGATGTCACACGACCCAGATCAACAGAGCCATTAGCGCCTTCAACCTCCGGTACTGCATGCAAATCGAGGCAGTAGAGGTCACTGGCGTTGCGTTTAGCGCAGGGTCCGCTAGGTGCTACACGGCGTTGTCTGGGTTGCTCCTGAGCGACCAGGTTTGACGAGAGACCCTCGAGTGTAGTCGCCTTTGCCCCATTCGTCCCCGCAGTGGCAATGATCGCAATAAAACTGGCGGCCATTAGCCGGTTAGCGGTCCGTACTTTCATTCTTGTCCCTGTCTCGAAAACCGTGTTGTACGGCGCCCGCAGGAGTTTCTCGACACTCTAAGTGCCTATATCCGCGAAGCGCCCGGTTTGCCACTCTCAATCAAGAAGGAGGCACGCGTCGAGATCGGAGAGTCTGGCTGGCTGACATAATCCAAGACTCGATAATTAGCCTTCAACTGAGAAGGAGACAGCTCGCATGTCACGTAGCCTCTTTGGCCATTGAAAAATTTCACGAACGGATTTTCCGACAATATTCCCGCGGTGGTTTCGCGGGTGTCAGAACCGTTCCCACTCGAACTAATTGAGGTCCCCACTAGCTCAGTGGCGATGCTAGCCGACCCGGGATCTGCGAAATCTGCCTTGATGTCGTTGACCCAGTTCGAGTGGATATCACCAGTGAGAACCACCGGGTTGCTGGGCTGTTCGGTTGCCAGGAAGTCGACTAGCCGATTACGTGCGGCATCATAGCCGCTCCACTGGTCCATACTGAGGCTTTCACCATCCCCAGCCGAGTGGTCCACTGGGGCCACCATGACTTGTTGGGGGATTATGTTCCAATTGGTACTGGAGGATTGAAGTGCGTTGAACAGCCAGCTCTCCTGGGCTGCTCCCATGAGGGTGGCTGCTTCGTCAAATACCGCCGGGCAAGCTGGGCCACGCTCGTCATTACAGGCTTGGTTGGTGCGGTATTGGCGAGTATCGAGCACGAAGAACCCAGCGAGCTGACCGTAGGACAAACTGCGATACAACCGCATGTCGGGGCCTTGAGGTAGCGAGGCGCGTCTCAGGGGCATGTGTTCGTAGTAAGCCTGGTAGGCGTTAGCTCGACGGAGCAGGAATCTATCTACGGGATCACCTCGTTCCGAGATGTCACCCGCATAGTTATTGTCCACCTCGTGGTCATCCCAGGTGACGACGAACGGCACCGCGGCATGGATTGCCTGGAGATCGGGATCAGATTTGTACAAACCGTAGCGATTTCGATAATCCTCCAGTGTTTCAATCTCACGGTAGGTGTGCATGCGNACACGATCCTCGTTTCCCTCGTATTCATAAATGTAGTCGCCGAGATGGAATACGACGTCGAGATCTTCCTCGACCATATGTCGAAATGCGGTGAAGTAGCCTTGTTCGTAGTGGTTACAGGAGCAGAATCCAAACCGAAGCCGATTGTTGACGGCCGTTGGTTTGGGCGTTGTTCGGGTTCGTCCGACCTGGCTGTATTCACTGCCTGAACGAAATTGATAGAAATACCAGCGATCCGGCTCCAGCCCCTGGGCTTCGACGTGTACGGAGTGCCCTAATTCGGGTGTGGCGATTTCGGTGCCACGGAGGATCGTATTGCCCATTGATTCATCTTCGGCGATTGACCAACCCACTTCCATCGGTGCCGTTGGCATTCCTCCACCGCGCAGAGGGTCGGGGGCAAGACGAGTCCAAAGTACGACGCTATCCGCTGTTGGGTCACCCGAGGCAACACCCAAGGTAAAGGGAAAAGAAGCGAAGCGAGGTGGAGCCAGGCGGCCAATGGCTCGGGCCATGGGCAGTTTGAAGGCTGGAAGAGCCCACGCCGCCGCCGATCCGATCAGGAGTTTCCGTCGGTTGAACATGTTTCGTGCCCCCTGTAGCTAGCGGCTAATTTTAGTGGCGAAAGTCTCTATGATGCTGTGTCGCGGAGCAAGGTGGTGGCGATGCTCTCGTAGCCGCGGCGGGCACCAAAGAGCTGGTCGATCTCGATGAACTCGTCAACCACGTGGGCGTGCTGCTCGGTCGACGGCCCGAAACCTATCGTTGGAACTCCAGCGGTTCCGGCGCTGTAGGCACCATTGGTGCAAAACTGATAGCTCTCCAAGCCTGGTTCAAGACCAGCGCTGCGGAGGCCGCGAAGGCCTTCTTGAACCAGCAAATGGTCTTCGTCGAGCTCCCAGGACGGAAACCATTTAGGTTCGACCCAGTGTGTCCCCGTGTAGGTCCTGTAGTCGGTCATCGCTAGTTCGACCATAGTATCGGGGGCTTTGGCCCGGGCGCAGGCTTCAACGAGTTCAGCCTTAATAGCGTCATGCTCTTCGCCGGGCAACAGCCGACGCTCATAGGTTGTGCGACAGCCACTGGGGACCACTGAGTGTGCCGGATACGGAATAGAGATGATATCGGTCAAACACATGGTGCCCCGNCCGATGAACCGGTGCTCGGGCATTGGGATTTTTTCCATTTCGCCAATGACTGCTGCCATGCGGTGTACGGCGTTGATGCCCGCACTAGGGTCCGAAGCGTGTGCTGGCTCACCCACGGTTTCGATGGTGAACTCTGCCCGGCCGCGACCAGCGCGTACGAGGTTAAGATTGGAGGCTTCCCCAATGACTACAAAGTCGGGTGTGTGCCGCTCCATTACGGTGCGCAGAGCTGCCCCTTCAATGCTTTCTTCACCGACCGATGCCGATACAATGACGGACCCTGCCAAGTTGTCGCGCTCAAGTCCGCCAGCGGCATGGATCATAGCTGCCAGGGCTCCTTTCATGTCGGAACTACCTCGGCCCCAGATGCAACCGTTGTCTACCTCAGCAGCGAACGGTTCGTGGGCCCAGGCATTGACAGGAACTACGTCGACGGTGTCCATGTGTGCGTCGAATAGAATCGTCGGGCCGTCATGAAGGCCGCGTACAATTCCTACCGCGTTGCCGATTTCGTCGATCTCAACATGGTCGAAGAGCAAGCGCCCCATTTCTTGACAGACGCATTCAGCGACGTCGCGTTCGTTACCTAGGATGCTTTCCAGACGAACGAGTGCGCAGGTGAAGTCGATGAGTGACTGATTGTTATCGCCTGTGTCTGATGGCACTGCATTCTCCTGAGTATCAATGAGCCAATCTAACAAGATGCTAAGAAATTCCCGAGGTTTGTAGAACCCTCTGTCAGCAGGCTGCTTGGTGACTCGTGATCAACGTACCATCTCGATGATTCCCTGACAGGCATTGAATTGTTCTCTGTGCTATCCATGGAGGGGTATCCGACAAGGTGCACCAATTGTTACCCTCTTGTTCCGATAGCCGGTACGTAGGCCTAATACCGGTAGACCCCTTCAATCTTTGAAGGGTGATGGTGCACTCGAGGATGGACATTAGGGGAAATGATTGCGCTTGCGAGAACGCAGAGGTGGGGGCAGCATATAGTCGTAGTGGTCGCTGTTACCTGTGTTTTTGTGCTTTGCCCCGATGCTAAGGCACAAAGCTTGCGGGGGAGTGGCCCCTCGTTGGATCGCCAGAACCGGCAGGCGGTGCAGCACGATTACAGCTATCTGCGAAACTCTAGTGAAGTACAGCGGTTCGTCGAAGCTGGCCTTCTTGTTCCGGTGTACGAAACTTCAGACTATTGGCTCAAGCAGGTTTCATTTCCGGTGGCACGCCCCGCGGTCAAGCTGTTCATCCAGAGGCTTGGGAGCCAGTATCGGGCAGCTTGTGGGGAACGATTGGTGGTTACCAGTTTGACGCGGCCAGTTGCCAACCAGCCAAGCAACGCATCACGCCGCTCGGTTCATCCAACCGGGATGGCTCTCGACCTGCGACGTCCGTATCCGGGACCTTGTCGTACCTGGCTCGAGGAGACCCTATTGTTTCTTGAGGGAAAAGGCATGCTTGAGGCAACGCGTGAAACAAACCCGTCCCACTATCACATCGCTCTGTACTCGGAACCGTATGTAGCGTATGTCTCGCGTCTGACTGACCGGCCAGCTGAAGAAATCGTTTCCTTGGTGAACACCGAAGCGACCTACAGAGTTAAACGCAGGGATACTCTCTGGCACATCTCGCGCCGTTACGACACCACGCCGGAGGCTATCCAGCGGGCAAACGGACTACGTACGGCCGATATTTATCCGGGGCAACTCTTGAAGATTCCTATTGGTCAACGCTGACCTGCAGGAACCCATTTCCAACACGTCACAGTGATGCTTTCCACGTTTATTTGGAGATGATGTGGTCATCGTGGCGTACGGGACTGTTGTTTATCTTTCCCAACGCCGGTAGATTTTCTCCAGCTCTATGACCTTAGATGCTTTCCAGGAGGCAGTAGCCATGCGTATAAAGACCGGTATCTTCGCGGCGTTAGTGATCGCTGTGATCGCCCAAGCTGGACAACCNCAAATTGCCGCGGGCCAGGTTCGCCAATCGATTCCGTCAGAGGTTTTTGGGGCTTTGCAGTACCGCATGGTCGGTCCGTCTCGTGGCGGCCGGGTCACAACGGTAGCGGGACACCGAGCCCAGCCCTCAACGTTCTATATGGGTGCAACCGGTGGCGGCGTTTGGAAAACGATCGATTGGGGGCAGACCTGGCGACCGATTTCTGACGGGTACTTCGCTACCCCTTCGATCGGTTCAATTGCGGTGGCTGAGTCGGATCCGAATGTAATCTACGTTTCCACCGGTTCGGATGGCTTGCGCAGTAATGTGATTATCGGCAAAGGTGTTTACAAATCTACGGATGCCGGACGCACATGGGATCACATTGGTCTTGAGGACACCGGAAACTCTGGGGCCGTACTTATTCATCCACAAAATCCGGACATTGTTTACGTTGCGGCAATTGGCAACCCGTTTGCGGCAAACCCCGAGCGTGGCGTGTATCGGACGATTGACGGTGGTGATTCGTGGCAGCAGGTGCTGTTTGTATCTGATAAGACCGGTGCCGTTGACCTCGAATTCGCTCCAGGGAATCCCGATGAGATCTATGCCTCGATGTGGCTTGCGGAGCGCAAGCCGTGGACCATCATTTCCGGTGGTTACGAGGGCGGTGTCTACAAGTCCTCGGATGGTGGTGATACATGGATCCATTTGCAGGACGGTTTGCCAAACGGGCTGCGTGGCAAGTCAAACCTTGCGGTTTCCAGCGGGGATCCAGATCGCGTCTATGTTTTGATGGAAGCCCCGGGCGAATCGGGTGGTGTATACCGTTCCGACGATCGCGGTACCAGCTGGTACCAGGTCAGCGACTACCAGCCGATTCGTAACCGGCCTTTCTACTACAACAACTTAGTTGCACACCCGACCAACCCGGACATCCTATGGGGGATGGCGGAGGGTTATAGNCGGTCCANCGATGGTGGCCGCACTTGGGGCTCCGGTGGGCGCACGCCACACGGTGATAATCACGACCTTTGGATCAATCCGGATGACCCGAACATCATGATCCAGAGCAACGACGGTGGTGCCAATGTAACTCGCGATGGTGGCCAGACGTGGTCGACGCAGAACAATCAGCCGACTGCCGANCTNTANCAAGTCGANGTTTCCGACGATTTTCCTTANCGCCTCTATGCTGGCCAGCAGGACAACTCGACAATNTCAGTGCCGAGNCTCCCGGACCGATCCACCCCCGGTGGNGGNGANGGTTTATGGGAGGCACANGGTGGATGTGAGACTGGCCCGGTGGTNCCNAANCCNGGNGATCCCGACATTGTGTACGCCAACTGCAAGGGTCGCTTCGGTGTGTTTAACCGTCGNACTGGGCAGGAGANGCAATACTANGTTGGNTTCTGGAANCTTTATGGTCGCAACCCNGCGGAACTGGCATTCCGCTTCCAGNGGGTTGCTCCNATCCANGTCTCNCCGCATGANCCGAATCGGGTTTACCACACGTCGCAGTATGTCCATGTTACCGANGATGCGGGCGTCACGTGGGAGACAATCTCGCCTGACCTGACGGCATTCACGCCAGAAACGCAAGTGCACTCCGGNGGCCCGATNACGGTCGATGCNACCGGTGAGGAGCACTTCTCTGTCATTTACGAAATCCAGGAGTCCCCTCATGAACGTGGGGTCATTTGGGTGGGGTCGAACGACGGACCAATTCACGTCACCCGCGACAACGGTTCCACTTGGACTGACGTGACCCCCGAAATGGGCCCGTATGGTCGGGTTCAGACGATCGATGTCTCGCCACACGATCCAGCCAAGGTATATGCGTCAATTCTGCGCTACCAGGTTGGCGACTTCGCACCCTACATCTTTAAGAGTGAGGACTATGGGGCGACTTGGACACTGATTACCAATGGCATCCCCGACGACGAGCCGGTGCGTGTCGTTCGCGAGGATCCTGCNCGTGAAGGCNTACTTTACGCTGGNACCGAGTTTGGCATGTGGATTTCCTTTGACGACGGTGCAAATTGGCAATCGTTTCAGCTCAACTTGCCACACACTCCGNTTNCNGANCTCAANATCGTTGGCAATGANATGGCGATTTCGACAATGGGNCGNAGNTTNTGGATCATGACCAATCTCNCGCCGTTGCACGAGGTNTCGGAGGAANTCATTAGTTCACNNGCACATTTNTTNGAGATTGCCGACGCAGTGCGGGTACGTGGTGGCGTGCGTGGNGTTGTCGCCGGTGGNGGGAACCCNGCAGCNGCGCAGTACGCGCCGGTGGGTNCCTACTTCGATTATTGGTTCGCCGAGCGTCCCGCCGGTGAAGTCACACTTCAGNTCTTNGNNCCCGATGGCAACCTGGTACGGGGTTTCTCAAGCGAGGCATCGGGAATNAGCTTTCAGGTTCCAGAGGAGCCAAGCATGCGGGAGTGGCGCCTTGAGCAGGTCGGNACACCGCGTCTGCCGTCNGCTGCTGGCATGCAGNGATTCGTGTGGNANCTNCGCCACGCTGGNCCTTGGNCCGCGCCAAGTGATGGTGGTGGTAGCGGTGGAGGTGGNGGNCCGATGGTTCCACCGGGGATTTANGAGGCACGTCTAGAGGCTGGGGACTGGAGCNCTANCCAGAAGTTNGAGGTAATGACNGACCCGCGTGTCCTGGCGGAAGGTATGACCGCAGATACTCTCGAGCGCCANGCTGCCTTTGCTCTTGAGGTCCGAGACACCCTCAGCACTGCCCGGCTCGCTGCCTACCAACTAAGCGAAGCGCGTACCGAANTGGAAGGGGCTGAGACNGATCAAGCTCAGGCTCTCGACGATGCACTAGAGATCATTGAAAAGGAATTCGTCGATGAGTCTTACCGATACTCTCCGATTATGCTTCTCGGCCAACTTCAGTACCTCTATGGAAACCTTGATCGTGCCGACCAAGAGCCCGGTGGTGACGCGATAACACGCCATGGTGAACTCGCTGATGTTCTCGAAGGTTTGGTTGCTGAGCTTGAACGCTTGTTGAGNACGATGCGCGACTGANCCTGNGGNCTAANGCANGGACTGTTTCATNGTTGTGATTAAGGCATCGGANACTCAGCNTGNAAGGCGATTTGTGCCNCGNTTCTGAGTTTATCTGTTNNNANTTGNGCCGACATAATCGATGNNANGNNGNCTNTATGCCAGTTAGTTGGCNGNCAGGGTTTNATTGGTTCGGNAGGTCNTAGNCGATCTAGTATAATTNTNTNGAAATTTCCTACGCTGNCGCTCCAGCGCGTCNCNNCAGAGTGNCTAAGAAGCNTTCANTTGCCGAGNCCGGAGNACGATCCTTGTCTGTCAACGAGAGNGNTCCGAAATACCTTGTTGCAGTAATTGGCGCTGGCCCNGCGGGNTTGTATGCCTCCCGTGTGTTGGTTGCCGCAGGTGCTCACGTAGTGCTGTTNAACCGAGACGTCAANGCTGGCGGGCTCGCTGAATACGGCATCTTTCATAACAAGCTAAAGATGAAGGGCGGGCTTCGCAAACAGTTNGCTTCAATTCTCGAAGATCCTCACGTNGAATACTACGGCAACGTTTCGGTAGGAGAAGAAGGCGACATCAGCTTGCAGGATCTTCTCGACCTNGGTTTNCAGGCGATTTTGGTGACGGTNGGGGCNCAAGGTACCAAGTGGTTGGGGCTCCCGGGGGAGGAACTCGAGCGTGTTTATCANGCTAAGGACGTCGTCTATCACTACAATCATTTGCCACCATTTTCCCAACAAGACTTCCCGATGGGCGACAACGTAGTGATCATCGGTATCGGCAATGTTATGTGTGACATTGCCCACTGGGTAATACGGGACCTTGGGTGCAATGAAGTGTGCGCCGTGGTTCGTCGCGGGCCCGGTGAGGCCAAGTTCACTAACAAGGAATGGCAGATCTTTGCCAAGAACCTCGACGTCGATGATTTCGAAGAGGAGTGGCAACGTTGCAAGCCCAAGATGGAAGCCGTTGGTCAAGATCTTGAGTCCGCAAAGGCGGTGTTTCTGGGTGGGGTCGAAAAAGGCCTAGACCCGGTCAGCGACAGCCGTTTCACTTATCGTTTCTTTGCATCGCCCAAAGGTCTAGTCGGTGATGGCAAGGGTAACTGTGCTGGCCTTGAGGTCGAGGAGACCTACCTAGAGGATGACGACGGCTATATGAAGTGTGTTGGGACCGGCAACACTTCCGTCATCGATTGCGACAGCGTTGTTTTTTGTATCGGTGACAAAGTCGACGAAACCTTTGGTCTGCCAACNGAGTGGAGCGAGTTTTCCAAGCATCCTGAGCCNCGTTACCCAGTCAACGATATTTCTTATGAAGCCTATGACCCTGCCGGTGAGCGNGACCTAAGGCAAATTTTTCTCGCTGGATGGGCACGGAAGGCAAGCGACGGTCTCGTGGGTATGGCCCGCAGGGACGGTACTAATGGAGCTGAAGCACTTCTACAATATCTTGGTGACGTCGGTGAAGCGGAATCTACTGACACTCAAGAGCTAAAAGAGCGTCTCACGGCGCTTGATAAAGCCGTGGTTGTCAATGCCGATATCCCGAAGCTCTTCGAGGCCGAGGCGAAGATTGCCGAGGAAAAGGGCGTCGACGAATTTAAGTACGATGCCAACGAGGATATGNTGGCAGCCATCGCCAGACAATAACCGGCTCCACTGGGCAACATTCTCCTTAGGTGTTTGCCTTACCTTGGAACGCTGAACTGAACCGGTGGCATNGTGACTTCATCGGGCAACCGCGAAGCGTCTCCGGTCGCCNCGAAGTGTAGNATTCNGGNGCGAAATTCGGGAGAAGCGTTCATCGNCGCCTGNATNGCANCGTGAGGGCCCCGAATGACGGGGATGAACGTGCTGTTCTTAAAGTAGGGAACTAGCTCGAGGGCATTCTCGTAGGGCGTCGACGTGTCCCAGGTTCCGTGCGCGATGANGGTCGGGATGTCNGTNTCGAAGTTNTGCCGGAACGAGTCGCCGAGGTCGCTGGACCAGACCGAACAGCCGGCACGATAAGTCCANTTNATGCGCCAAAGTAGCGCCGTGGCTGGGTCGGCGTTCTGTTCCGCGAGCCTCTGAGGCGTGATGCCCGAGCCGCAATCGAGCACGAAGTAGCTGGCCGTTCTGAAGTTGCGGTCGGTGCCGCGCGACTGCTCATAGAGCCACCGCCCAGCTTCGCTAAAGTCGCCGCGCGACATCGTGATCACATCGGCAGGCCAGGTCGCCAGACTGCCGGAGTATCCTCGGGACACTCGCTTGATCGACTCTTTGTCGAAGAGCACCTCTTGTCGGCTGCCATCCTCTGGATCGAACACCGGTACCGTGAACGGTTGTTCTGCGGCGTTCGCCACTACTTCCTCGATGGCCGCGACCAGCCCGCCGTTGGGTACCATGCCTTGCAGCTCGGGAGCCGCCTCTGCCTCCTGGGCGACGCGCCTGTAAACGTTCCACAGGTGGCCCGGGTGATCGTAGGTGTGGTCCGGTCCCTCCATACCGCGCAGGATCGCCCGCTCCACGATCTCGGGATACAGCCGCATCAAACTCATTCCCCAGTGCGACCCGAAACTTCCGCCCCAGACAATGATCTTGTCGTAGCCTAACGCTCGGCGGACTTCATTGACGTCCTCGGCGGCCTCCAGCACGGTAAAACCTGCTAGATCGAGGCCGGCCTCCTCCCAGAAGGACCGTTCGGTGGCAAGAACGCGTTGGAACTGTGCCGTAGCCTCACCTGCGTCGTACGACTGATCCGATTGAGTCGAGGGGGTGGTAACGTCGATCGTCGTGGTCGGCTTCGACGAGCCGATTCCACGTTGCCCAACCACAACGACGTCGGATACGTTCGTTAGTGGAAGCCATCGTTGCTCGAAAGTCCTTGGGAGCTCAAGCGCCCTCTCCAATCCCTGGAAGCTTGGCCCCCCATGAAGGAAGAAAACTGGAGGGGTTCCGGGTTCGGCGTTGGGAGACGCTGGGAATCGGTAAACCTCAACGCCGATCACAGCGCTGTCCGGTACGGAGCGATTCACCGGGGCAAAGTACATGCCCCGTTCTGCGTTGACGAAGCCACCCTGTTCGAGCGGAATTCGTTCCGGGAAAAAAAACATCGTTCCGGCCACCGGTGGAGGCGCGACGGGCGTGTGAAAGGTTGCCGATTTCAGCCCCAGCTCTTCAGTGGGCGCCGCGCACGCAGAGGCAAAGGTTGCGGCTATTAGGATCGTCGTGAA
>PBML01000030.1 GCA_002722645.1 Acidobacteriota bacterium | reverse complement strand
CACCTCGACATCGTCAGTCAGCTGCGGCAAGTAGACGTCATAAGCATGCTCGCGCACAGTGAATCCAGCAGCCTTCATTACACGCCCCAAGTAGTGGCCAACCTCAATCTGGGCTGCGGATCCAGCTGGATGCGGGCTCGCTGTAATAATGCGCAGATGTTCTCGAAACGAGTCCGAAGAGGGCAAGTCCAAAAAGACAGCCTCGCAATACGCCTGCCTAGCAGCTGTGGTGGAGGCAAATCCCACAGGGGCCTTCAACTCAACCGACTGCTGTCCAAGGATCTCCTGGCCAGACAACAAAAAAAACAAGGCGCAGAAAACCGAAAATCGGAAAAAGCTACGCATGTCGTCGTTACTCGATTTTCACAGCCAGAAAATTAATGGCCATTGGGCCGTCAGGCAACACAATTTCCATTTCGCCACTCATTGTCGGTTTGTCAGTCTCCTCCATAAGCGTTGCGAAGAAGTTAATGTCGATAAACGTGCCACTACCATCCGCATCGAACGACCCCCAGAAAACGATCTCTATCTCTTCGTTCTCTTCGTTCTCTTCGACAACGCCTATGATCTCTAAGTCGCCTGCTTGACTGCTCAGCATTCCTTTGAGGTCAGCGCCTTCCTGTTCGAGCGTGAGCGTTGCATCACCGGCTTCGGGCATCTCCATAGTAATAACCCACCGCCCGGCAACGTTGACGAGTGCTTCCTGTGCAAAAGCTGGCGTGCTGAAACCGCCGATGCGGCACTCGACTTGCGCGGCAAAAAGCGTAACGGGTATTAAGAATATGAGAACTTTAAAGCGCAGCATTAATAACTCTCCGGTCATCTAGTAGTGCGGCTCTCGATCTTCACGGCCCGGAAACTAACACCAGGAAACTCTGGAAAGTCCGGGATTTCTAATGAGCCGGCCATTGTTAATGTGTCGTTCTCCTCAACAACTGTTGCAGCGAAGTAGATCGTAATCGGGAAACCCTGTGCATCAAAAGAACTCGAAAATGANACTTCATTGCCCTCAACTACACCTGTAACCTCCAGGTCTCCTTGGTCTCCGCTCAGGATCCCCGNAAGGTCAGCGCCCTCTTGCTCAAGCGTGAGCACCGCCGCCGGTTGTGCCTCCACNGTNATCTCCCACCGNCCGGCGACATTTGCGGTTGGCTCCTGTGCAAACACTGGNGTGCTGAAGCCTATGAAAANCGAGATAACGCTTGCTGCANAAATAATCTTCGGGCGCATCATCGGAAACTCTCCGGCTATTNGGTTGGNCTGTACATCCTTTACTANANNCGTTGCNCCAGTTTTACAAGGCAATGGATAGCTAACACTAACTCGGTCAGTCTGAACGCCTAAACCGTTATCTCAATACTAGGTCCGAGATCCTGAATACCAAGAAGTATCGAAGTATGGATGGTTTCCGAAGATTCACTGCGCCAGCAGCCGCACGAGGCGAGACATTCGATAGGCTGAAACGAAATCGGGCGCCACGTATTCGACAATCCGCGCGCCAACNCGCNCCATTNCGGGCACAAACATCACCTGGTCTGCCTGCCCCGCGTCAGCAACCTCGATTCTCAGTGTCACTGGCCATTCAAAGGTCAGCGGTTGCGTCTCTGCGCGTCGAACCAGACCCGCCTTCACACCTGCGGCGATTCTCTCGAGGGACTCTTTTGGGTGAAGGAGATGAGCCGCCGTCTGTCCAATGGCTTCCTTTACAGCAACCCCTTCGACAGCGGGGATCAGAGCCTCGACCTCTTCGGTAACCGCCAGGTCTCCGGAGACAAACACGACGGGAACTCCGAACTGTCCCGCCACCCCAGCATTAAGCCCTGCCTCGCCAAGTTCGTGATCATTTATCCACACATGTTTCAGCTGTCCCGTGTACGTGTGATCTAGTGTGGCATCCATCGTCGAGGCACGCGCGTGGTAACCGATAAAAACTGCCGCGTCGAAGCTTTCATCGATTCCTCCCATCATTCCAAGTGGGCGCGGACCTCCGGAAATCAACGTCGCTCGACGGTCGAGTTTCTCAGGTTGCAGGTTTGTCTTGTCCCCGTGAGAGTCAATTACCACAACCTCACTGGCACCGGCCTCAAAGGCGGCAGCAATCGCCGCGTTAGCTTCGGCGATCATCTGATCCCGCGCAGCAGCATAGTTGCGTCCCGCCGACGACGTGTGGCTCGAGTCCACTACTCCGGCAAGACCTTCCATATCAACCGAAATGTGGACCTTGAAACCCTGCTGAGGGCTCGAAGCGGCGTTGTCTATAACGTTCCGCATCTCGTCCGCATTGGGATTTCCAACTACAGCGAATAGAACCGCTAGCATCAAAGTTTTCAACATGGTGGAACTTCCTAAGGCTCTAAACTGGCCGCTAATGTGCGGAAGGCCTAATAGTCGTGTAGATGGCAGAATGCCACTACGCCGCCGGCCGGTAGTAGTCCTTATACATCTTGAGACGGAAAAGCCAACCAGCAAAGGCTCCTAGCCATTTCAAAGGGAGGTACCTTCCTTTCAAGTCCATCAGTTCGATCAGATTGCCGTCACAATCCTTTGCGAAAAAGAAGGTGTGGCCAAAACGAGACTGCTCAGGCTCACTGACAATATCCACCCCTTTCTTCACCAGGTAGTCGTGCCATTTCTGCGTGTTCCTCACATCGATGCTGATGTGGGTAATGCCCACGCGATTCCAAACAACCGGCTCTGGGAGCTCATGCGGGGTGAAATGAAAGATCTCGAGGATGCCTCCCCCTGGCATTCGCAGCCAGCCGATCTTGCACTTCGGTAGTTCAGCATCGACCCCAAAGAACGCACGCACACGTTCAGGGGGGGTGTCGGCTACACCAACGAGCCTGCAGCCAAAAATGTCAGCGTAAAACGAGACGAACTTGTTGAAGTCGGACACCGTGACGCCGGTGTGACTAAAAGAACGTGCTCTCATGCGTACCTGCCTATGTCAGATGAGTATCTTTTATGTGGTCCGCGGCTCGCAGCGCCTGCGCGGCGATCGTGAGCGCTGGATTTACCGCGGCTGATGATGGGAAAAATGATGCGTCGATTACGAACAAGTTCTCGACATCATGCGACCGGCACCAAGTATCGAGCACCGATGTCGTCGGATCGGTGCCGAACACCGCCGTGCCACACTGGTGGGTAGTATTGACGACACCCAGAGAAATCGGTACAACGTACCAAAACCCCACCTTGCGGAATAACCGNCTNGTCACNGNGATAAGTTCGCGGTGTGCTTCCGCGTTTAGTGGCTCCCACCGAAGCCGAATNNGCCCNNCGCTAGTAATGGTCACNCGGTTACTGGNGCTCGGCAAATCCTCTGTCATTACNAGCCACTCGACTCCCCNCGAAAACCAGAAATNGTATGCTGCATNTGGCACCCAGCGAGCCAATCGAGGGCCATACCGNGACTTNGCCATATCTGCGTGCGCCCGTCCCTGCGATTGAATCTGTCCGAGGGGATAGTCAGANTCGGGCCCACGCAAATAGTAATCATTGATCGCGACNGTCTTTTGGAATCCAGTGTCGTGCCGCGGCGGGAAAAATCCGCCCAGCAGTGTAGAAAGGTGCCCCATATAGCGACGTCCCACGAGCCCTGATGAGTTAGCCAGTCCATCGGGATGCGCGCTGTTCGCTGACCGCAGAAGGAGCGCGGCAGAATTCACCGCACCGCATGAAACAACAAACAATGGCGCTTCTACACGGACAGGTTGCCCGTCGCGAAGAACGTCGGCCGCAACAACCTTGTCGCCACGCCCGTTGGTGATGAGGCGCTCCGCGTAGGCATTGGTCCACAAAGTGACCGCATCCCGCTCGATCGCAGGCGACACCGCGCATACGTCAGCATCACTCTTGGCGCGCAGCTTGCACGGAAACGAGTTACAGGTATTGCATAAGATGCACCCATCAGGTTCTCCTGGCCGGAGCAGCCCCAGCGGAAGGGAAGACGGATTCAACCCCAGTTCCNGNAGGCGTTCCACGATGATGGCAATGCGGCCCTGGTGTGCAATGGGCGGATGTGGAAACGGTTCCCGAGGCGGCTCAGTCGGGTCGGGCCCATCCTCCCCGTGCACGCTGTAGAGTCTCTCTGCACGATCATAGTAGGGCGCAAGCGTCTCGTACTTGATAGGCCATGCTGGGGAGACCCCNCCTAAATGCTGNAGCTCGCCAAAGTCTTCGCGNCGCAGTCGGTACAGGACGCTCCCCCANAACTTAGAGTTGCCTCCCACGCAATAATGCGTGTATGGNTGNAACTCCTTACCTTGCGCGTTNAGCCAACGCTCGGAAGCACGGTAGCGTTGTTCGCCCCACACCGCTTGCGGACTCCAATTCTCTTCCTCCTGGGGAATGAAGTCGCCNCGCTCNANNATGAGAATNCGNGCCGCNGTNTNNGANANNGNGTGCGCTACNGTACCGCCGCCCGCACCACTACCAATGATGACTAAATCAAAGCGTTCGGTCACGAGTCTACGGGCTCCACNCTTTTATACACCNCGTCCATCAGNCGATGGTCNTCCTGCGCACGCTCGAGGCTCATCTCGGGCGCCCGCCCTTTTCTGATCGCCCTGAAAAAGTCCTGATACATNGCGCGATATCCGCGAATATCACGAAAGCCCGGNAGNATCAGNCGNGGNAATCCAGCNCCNCGCACAACAATGAANGCNCCATTTGATTCAAANGTGANAACNCCCTTCCGCCCNAAAAGCTTCGACAANCTAAGTCCCCGNAACAGTGCTGGAATCTCNCGCGAATAATACAGNGAACCTGCAGCACCNTTGTCATACTGAAATGCAACGAGCATGCTCTTGCGCCTTNNGTCACCCTCGAGTGGCTCGTCAGACGGTGGCGGNTGATAGCCTTGGATANANCGAATTNTGGGGCCGANACTCCCGGCCAGATGTAGCCAGTGAATNCCTTCTTCGAAGAACGCNTCACCTCCAGCNATGGCTTCNTCNTTNCGCCAATCCGAGGCNGACTTAGGCTTGCGCATCACNGACACGAATTGCCCNAACACCAATTCGCCAATCACGCCACCCGCATTTCGCGAACTCCGNCGGACNCCATCGATTGCGTCCCGACAATCNAGAAGGCGCCGAAGCGCAACAGCAAGCGGTTTGTAATGGTCGTTCTCGGCAACGAGNACGACGCGCCCAGCTTGTTCNCGAGCCTCAATGGCAANTCGATAGTCATCGAGTTGCAAAAACGCTGGCTTCTCTACTACAACATGCTTGCCTAGTTCGAGCGCCCGCAGTGCTAGTTCGAGGTGCAAGTGNGGCGGGACTGCAACCACAACGGCATCGACCGTAGGATCACGAAGTGCCTCATCGTAGCCTGTGTAGTGCTGCAAACCACCGTGACGCCGTTGATATTCGGCAGCGCGTGCCGGATCGCGGCTGGCATAACTGCAGACGAATTCGCTCGGCATCTTTCGCAAGTGCCGACTGTGTACCCGAGTGATGAACCCGCACCCGAGGAACGCTAGGTGAACTGGCTTCAATCGTCGCCCCCGCCAAGCCCTGGCCTGAACCAACGGAATCGTGCCCNCCATATTAACGTGAAACGTTGTATTCTGTAGACTGCTTGAGCAANCAACTGGGAACCGTTAACCAAAACGCGTCAAAGACATTATCTCTGCCATGAAGCTCGCAGACGTGAGGTGGAAGCCGNAAANGAGAAGAATTGCGGTGGCGATCGTGATTCTGACGCTTCTATGCCTCGGATTGNCCGTTGACACAANTTTGGGGCAGGGTTCCTCAGCAACCATTGTTGCTTCATCGATGCCCAAGGCCACCCCACCGGTGTCTCACCAGGGGTACAACANAACCATCGGTCGGTTTTGCCTTCGCTGCCACAACGACGCACTNCTCACGGGCGGCCTAACACTCGAATCGTTTGACGCGTCTCGGGCCTACCAAGATGCCGAGCGCGCTGAAAAAATCATCCGGAAACTGCGTGCCGGTATGATGCCCCCGCAAATAGCAGAGCAGCCCGATGCGGCAAGCGTCGCAGCCTTGGTCTNGGCTCTTGAGACCACTATCGACGAGGCCNCTGNAAGCCCCAATCCGGGCCGCAAAGCTTTCCAGCGGCTCAACCGGGCTGAGTATCTCGCTTCCGTCCAAGATCTATTGGGCCTGGAGATCGATGTCAGCAAGTTCCTACCGCCCGATACGATCAGTGCGAGCTTTGACAATATCGCCGATGTTCAGATGCCATCGGCCACGCNNATGGAAGGATACCTCCGGGCCGCTGCGCATATAAGCCGTGTGGCCGTGGGTGACCCCGACGCTGGTCCAGGTTCGACTTCGTATCCAATCCCGCGCACCCAATCGCAAAAGGACCGGGTGGAAGGCGCGCCTTTTGGAACCCGTGGTGGGATCGCCGTGGTTCACAACTTTCCTGCTGATGGCAAGTACGAGTTTCGGTTGCTAGTCCACGGAGACCTGGTCGGAGACCTCTTTGGTCGAACGCTGGTTAGAAACGAGCAGATAGAGGTTTCNGTGGATGGCGAAAGAGTGGCAGTCGTGAACATCGATCGATGGATGTCGGAGGCNGANCCNGCCGGGCTAACAATNGTGACGNACCCCGTCGATATACATGCTGGTCCACACCTTGTGGCTGCGGCCTTCGTCCAACAGTTGGTTGGCCCTGAAGATGATCTGATCACGCCGATTGACCACACGCTGGCCGATACTGATATTGGCGTTGGGTACGGAATTTCAACGCTGACTCATCTTCGAGATTTCTCGATCGTGGGGCCGTTCGAGGTCACGGGCGTGTCAGACAATCACGTCCGGCGGGGGATCTTCACATGCCGACCAACCTCCCCTGAAGAAGAAGAACCTTGTGCCAAGAGGATCATCTCGCGCTTAGCAGCCCAGGCGTATCGCCGGCCTCCCAACGTGAGCGACGTCGACGACTTGATGGGCTTCTATNATCAGGGCGTGGGCTTCGAGGGGGGGGTCCGTACGGCGCTCCGAGCCCTACTAGCTAGCCCAGACTTCGTGTTCCGCATGGAGGAAACTCCAGATGGAGTAGTTCCTGGGGACATTTATCGGNTCAGCGATCTGGACCTCGCCTCGCGACTCTCTTTTTTCATTTGGGGTGCCCCGCCCGATCAAGAATTGGTTGGCTTAGCGACGCGTGGAGAGCTCTCGAACCCTGAAATCCTCAATCGCCAAGTGCTGCGTATGATCGCCGACCCCCGATCAATGGCACTTGCCACCAGGTTTGCCAGTCAATGGCTACGCCTCCAGGACCTAGCAAANGTCCACCCTGATGCGCTGTCGTTTCCGTACTACGACCATNTCCTCTCCAGGGCGATGTACCGGGAAACGGAATTTTTCTTTTCCCATCTCGTGCGCGAGGANCGAAGCATATTGGAGTTGCTGACCGCTGACTATACCTTCGCAAATGAACGCCTTGCCCGTCACTACGGGTTTCCCGACGTGGCCGGACCAGAGTTCCGTAAGGTTCCCTACCCTGACGACCGACGACGGGGAATCCTGGGGCACGGCAGCATTCTCACAATGACATCACACGGCAACCGTACTTCCCCAGTGCTCCGCGGCAAGTGGGTACTGGAAGTCTTGCTCGGAAACCCGCCTCCGCCTCCACCGCCAAATATTCCCGACCTCGAAGAGACCAGTGAGGCGACAGATGGAAGATTCCTTTCGGTGGCTGAACAACTGGCGNCACACCGGGCCAATCCGAGCTGTAGTTCGTGTCACAACGTGATTGACCCGATCGGCCTCGCTCTTGACAATTTTGACGTCACCGGAGCATGGCGTATCAAGGACCGTGGTGTCGAAATCAACGCGTCGAGCGAGCTATACGACGGGACACCGCTTAGTGGACCACGGGACCTTAGTGAAGCACTACTGAATCGTTCGGATGTTGTAATCACCCACTTCACTGAGAGCCTTCTGGCATATGCTTTGGGCCGGAGAGTGGAGTACTTCGACATGCCGGCAATCCGCAAGATTGTCCGGCAAGCTGAAGATAATAACTTCCGTATCTCGTCCTTCGTCCTTGGGATAGCGAACAGTGATGCTTTCCAAATGGCGAGGGCGGAAACGACCGAAGAGGTAAACTCAGAAGTTCAATAGCCCCGGGCAAGACGGAAAGGGCCAACACAGAAGGCAAGCGATGTACATCACAAAGAAACATCTCTCTCGCCGCACTGTCCTGCACGGCATGGGCGTAACGTTGGGCGTCCCTCTTTTAGATGCGATGTTCCCNGCGGGGCGGTTGTGGGCCGGAACATCGGCTGCTGGGGCAGCTAACCGCACGCGGCTAGTGTGCATTGAGCAGGTACATGGAGCGGCAGGTTGCAACAAGTGGGGTGCCTCCCAATATCTCTGGGCCCCAGAAATGGAAGGCAGCGACTTTGATCTCTCCCCGAGTAGCTTGCAGCCACTGGAGCCATTTCGGGACCACCTGACCATCATCAGTAACACAGACTCAAAAATGGCTGAGGCGTTCGTGCCGGAAGAAATCGGGGGAGACCACTACCGCTCGAGCGCCGTGTTCTTGACCCAGGCTCGCCCACGGCTGACCGAAGGCTCAGATGTACGCGTCGGGACATCGATGGACCANCTCTACGTGCAGCGCATCGGGCAGGAAACACCGATTCCCTCGCTGCAACTTTCCATCGAACCCGTCGACCAGTCCGGTGGGTGTGCCTATGGCTACGCTTGTGTGTATACCGACACAATTAGCTGGGCGTCACCAACAGAGCCGCTCCCGATGGTACGAGATCCCCGCGCGCTTTTNGAAATGCTATTCGGTGCTGGCGGCACACCCGAGCAAAGGTCAACAAACCGCCAAACAGACCGAAGCATCCTCGATTGGGTAACGGGAAAGATGGCGAATCTGCGGCGCCAACTGGGACCGGTTGATCGTCAGCGTCTCGATCAGTACGTCGAGAACATCCGTGAAATCGAGCAACGGATTCAGCGAATCGAAGAACGTAACAGCAGCGGTGATACGCGAGACTTGCCAGAAGCGCCAGCAGGTGTTCCAGATTCGTTCGAGGAGCATGTCAAGCTTATGTTTGATCTGCAGCTCCTTGCCTTCGAGTCTGACCTCACCCGTGTGTTCTCGTTCAAATGGGGACGTGACGCTTCGGGCAGGGTCTATCCGGAAAGTGGTTCAGATTCAGGTTTCCACGGCGCCTCGCACCACGGCGGCCGAGAGGAACGAGTCAAGGAATTTTCCAAAATCAACAAGTACCATGTCTCGATGCTTCCGTACTTCCTGGAGAAACTCCAGAACACCATGGATGGGGACACCACTCTCCTCGATGAAACCCTGATCATCTACGGATCACCGATGGCGGACAGCAATCTCCANAACCATCGGCGGTGCCCGCTAATTCTCTTAGGCGGCGCAGGCGGCCAGCTGGATGGAGGCCTTCACATTCATGCTAAAGACGATACGCCCATGGCGAACGTAATGTTGAGTCTGATGCATCGGCTTGGGATGGATGACTTGGAAAGTTTTGGTGACAGCAACGGGGAGTTTTCGTTCGCAGCACCAAATACGAAAACTGTACTTCCCTGAACCCGGAGGCGAGCAATGCGCGATCATAGGCATCTGATCACGTTAAGCATTCTTTGCGCTTGGAGTATGGTCTTCGTCTTAGGCACATCAGCGTTAGGTGTACCTATCGTTCCAGGCNCGGAATCACCAGTCGCAGATGCAGCAATGAGGNGTGATACCGAGNAGGTTCGTTCCCTACTCCGCGCCGGTGCCGACGTCAATGCGCCCCAGGGCGACGGGATGACTGCGCTGCACTGGGCTGCGCGCAACGGAGACCTCGCAACAATGCAGGTCTTGCTCTACGCCGGAGCTAACGGGAAATCAACAACACGCCTAGCCGGGCACACGCCGCTGCATCTGGCGTGTAGTGCAGGGAGAGGTGGTGCTGTCGCGGTTCTCCTGGAAGCTGGTAACGACGCAAACACTCTCACCTCTACGGGATTGAGCCCCCTACATCTCGCAGCAGAAGCGGGCGGGTCAGTTGCCATTANGGTTCTGCTTGAGCACGGTGCCAACATCAATGCGAAGGATTCATATTCAGAGCGGACGCCACTCATGTTTGCGACGGCGCGTGACCGCCTATCGGCAATCANGGNACTGCTCGAGGCGGGTGCTGACGTTTCATTGATGACGACGGTTTTTGATCACCTTGAACGATCCCGTACTGATCAAGAGGAGCGCCGACGTCGAGAGCTGGTGGTGGCTGCTCAACGTGGCATCGAACCGCAGCAAGCCCGATCCGCCTCGACACCACAACCACCAAAGTCTGGCCAAGGAACTCAGGCTGGTGCGGGCACAAGCAGTGGACAGATTGGAGCGAAAACAGACATACCCGACCCGGATGATCCCGTCGAAGTGAAACGTGTTGTTCCTCTGATTGTTCCCCGCTCACTTTCAAACCCCGAGCTCATCGGACAACAGGGTGGCTTTACGGCGCTGCACTATGCCGCACGCGACGGCCGGCTCGAGGCAGCCCGGCTTCTCCTGGGCGCCGGTGCCGAGATAGATCACCGAACTGGGGGAGATGAATCCAGCCCGATGACCGTCGCCATCATCAACGGAAACTTTGATCTGGCGATGATGTTGCTCGAGCTGGGCGCCAATCCCAATATCGCCACCGAAGATGGTGCCGGGCCGCTCTTCGCCGTGCTTAATATCGAATGGTCATTACGTACCTTTTATCCGCAACCAACAGCGTACCAGCAGCAGGAAACTTCCTATCTCGAACTGATGAAGGCGTTGCTCGAAGCTGGAGCTGATCCGAATGCCCGCACCCGTTCGCACATCTGGTACGCCGCGTACAACTCCGGACGGATGGGGGTCACTTTCGCGGGGGCGACACCATTTTGGCGGGCTGCCTACGCGACCGACGTCGCAGCAATGCGTCTGCTAGTCGAGCATGGAGCCGATCCAAACATTTCGACCATCAAACTTGAGTCAAGCCGGCGCTCCGTTCAATCCAGTTCCTCTCCCGGGACACAGAAAGAAGAGCTGGACCCATCCGGCTTGCCACCAGTGCCGCCGGGCGGGCCCCATGTCCATCCACTCCACGCTGCCACCGGCGTAGGCTACGCAACTTCACGCGTTGGACAGACTCATCGTCACGTACCTGACGGCTGGCTCCCTGCGGTACGGTATCTGGTTGAAGAGCTAAAGGTTGATGTGAACGTGCGGGACGCTGACGGATACTCCCCGGTTCACAACGCGGCGGGCCGAGGTGATAACGAGGTGGTGGAGTTGCTCGTTGCACACGGGGCTGATGTCACCGTTGTGAGTCGTCGCGGCCAAACAACTGTCGACATAGCAAATGGCCCAATACAGCGGATACAGCCATTCCCTGAGACAATCGCACTGCTTGAGCGTCTAGGCGCGAAAAATAACCACAACTGCGTCTCTTGCGACTGAGCTTCATGTTAGGCCAACAGCCTGCTAACACCACCAGTGTACGTGTAACTCGAAAACTCAGTCTCCTGGCTGCCGTGCTAGTTCTTTCCGCGTCCGGATCCCCCGCGCAGACCAGCGGCACCTCGCAGCTTGGAGCCGGTGGCAATTACCCCTCGGCACGGCATGGCGGTAATTACATGCACAACTTCTACTTCCCGCCAGCCCCGAGCTCGACTCCGTGGGCTCCGTCGTGGGCACCCGACGGCAAGTCAATCGTCGCAGCAATGAACGGATCGATCTGGAGTATTGATCCCGAAACCGGAATCGCTGAAGAGCTGACCTACAACCGCAAGTATCACTCTTCGCCAGACTACTCACCGGACGGCGAATGGATTGTCTATACGGCTGATGACAGCGGCAACACGATTCAGCTTGAGATTCTGGAGGTCGCCACCGGCGAGTCTTGGCCTCTCACCAATGACGATTTCATCTACACTGATCCCGTTTTTTCTCCTGACGGGAGCCAAGTAGCCTACGTTGCCACTAAACCCAATGGTTACTTCAACGTCTACGTACGGGCAGTGCAAAACGGTCGCTGGGTTGGCGACGAAATCCCCATCACCTACGACAACGACTACGGGGCTGACCGTTTGTACTTCGGGAACTGGGACATGCACATAACTCCAGCCTGGCTCCCAAGTGGTGACGAGTTGCTATTGGTATCGAATCGCGATGTACCTCTCGGCTCCGGGAATGTGTTGCGGGTTCCGGCCTTCGCGGATGGCATCGACGAAGCACTCACTGTGCTGACCGAACAAACTCTCTATCGAGCCCAGCCGGACGTCGCCCTCGATGGTCAACGGTTTATCTACTCCTCAACCGCTGGCGCAGCCGACCAATTCAACAACCTTTGGGTACAGCCCACGGCGGGTGGCGAGCCTTACAAGTTGACCTTTTTTGAGCATGACGCCTTCCACCCACGCTTTTCTCCCGACGGCGAGTGGATCGCGTACATCTCGAACCAAGATGGTCTGCCGCAGCTCGCCCTTCTGGAAACCTACGGTGGAAAAAACCTGACTATTGCCATCAATGAACGCCGCTGGAAACGNCCGATGGGCCTGCTCTCCGTGGACACCGTGGAACGTATAACTGAGACGGTAATAGGAGACTCCAGGGAGATTGGCATAGCCCACACACCAACCCGCATCCATCTGACTGCTTCCGACGGTAAATTCTACGCACCAGTTGACACATACGCACGAATTAGCGGTGTCGGCGACCTGATGTTTCACAGCCCCGGTAATTTCAGCCTGGAGCTACCGGTTGGACCAGCCGTTGTGACGGTGGTTAAGGGGTTCGAAGTCTGGCCTGAGCAAATAGAGATGGAAATTGAAGCAGGCCGGAACACGACTGCCACGGTGGCCCTTGACCGATTCGCCGACATGGCCGCAGGTGGTTGGTACAGCGGTTCAACCCACGTCCACATGAACTACGGTGGCAATCTCCACAACACACTCGACAATCTTATGATGATGTCAGCTGCAGAGGATCAGGACATCGTCAACGAACAGATAGCCAATAAGGACAACCGTATCCTCGACTATCAGTTCTTCGAGCCCGGAGGGACAATCCACAGCAGCTCACAGCCTGACCGCCTCCTGGTTGTCGGACAGGAATACCGGCCGCCTTTCTACGGTCACGTTTTCATGTTTGGAATGCGAGACCACCTAATCTCGCCTTTTACCACCGGCTACGAAGGCACTGCCATAGAGAGCCTCTACCCGAGCAACACGGACATGTTCCGGAAGGCCAAGGCACAGGGAGCGACGGTCGGTTACGTTCATGCGTTCGGTGGCCAAAATGACCCCCTCGAGGGCAACCTTGGTGGCGCTAAGGGCTTCATGGTCGACGCCGCTTTGGGCACGACCGATGCTGTGGAGTGGTCAGCGGCAGGCGCCGCCGGTTTCTATCCGCTATACGCCGTCTGGAACAACGGTCTCAAAGTAACAGCGACCGGGGGTGAGGACTCGATCAGCAACCTGCAACGCAGCAAGCTGGTCGGCTCCGTTCGAACCTATGTGCACACCGGGAACCGAGGCCTTGACATGTCCGCCTGGTTCACAGGGCTCCGGGAGGGGCGCGCATTCGTTTCCACCGGCCCGCTGATCGAATTGACGGCCAACCAAGAGGGGCCAGGCGAAACGATCGAACTACCTGAAGCCGGCGGCACCATTGAAATTGCCGCCAATGTACAGTCGATCACTCCACTAGATCGATTGGTACTAGTCTGGAATGGTGAAGTTGTTGAAGAGATTTCAGTTGGTCAAGAAGCAGCTGTAAGCAACCCCAATTCCGGATCAGGCTCAGGAACGCAACTCGAGCTCCGGCGATCCCTTTCCGTGACCACCAGCGGTTGGCTCCACCTACGTGCTGAGGGGGCTCGATCGGCACGCTTCCCTCTCGATGCCAGCTATGCGCAGGCGTTCACGAATCCAATCTGGGTGACGGTCGGTGGGCAGCCACCACGGAGCCTTGAAAGTGCCCAATACTCCATCCGCTGGATCGACCGGCTCCGTGAAATGGCCGAGGCCTGGCCAGGCTGGCGTTCGCAAGCTGAGCGTGATCACGTCTTCGCACAGTTTGATGAGGCAAGGGCATTATTTGAGAGCTTTGCAGCCGATGCAGGATCCTCTTCAATACCCTGAGTCGTGGGGCTAAGTGCTGCGCGGTATGATCTAGGTGTCCTGTGGCGCGCATCNNTGCCCCNCTAAGCACCATNCTTGACCACNAAGTATTCCTGGCCCGTCNNATCATGATCTCCANACTCCGTAACATTGCCATCATTGCGCATGTCGACCACGGTAAAACCACACTTGTCGACGAGATGCTCAAGCAATCTGGANCGGTCGATACTCGCGGGGACCTGCCGGANCGTATCCTCGACTCCAACGACTTGGAGCGCGAGCGAGGNATCACAATCCTGTCAAAGAACACGGCNATACGNTGGCACGACTACCTCATCAATATCGTTGATACCCCCGGNCACGCCGACTTCGGCGGTGAAGTCGAGCGTGTCCTGTCGATGGTTGATTCTGTCCTTCTTCTCGTCGACGCGGTAGACGGCCCAATGCCCCAGACCCGCTTTGTCACGCAGAAGGCATTCTCGCACGGCCTTCATCCAGTCGTTGTGATCAACAAAATCGACCGAGATTCCGCAAGGCCCAGCTGGGTTCTCGATGAGACTTTCGAACTTTTCGACCGGCTAGGGGCCACTGATGAGCAACTCGATTTCCCAGTGCTCTACGCTTCAGCAATCAATGGCACAGCGACACTAGATCTAGACGCGCCCGGCGTCGATATGGCACCACTATTCCAGACTATCGTCGACAATGTGGCACCGCCCACGGTTGATCCCGATGGTCCCTTGCAGCTACAAGTCAGCTCGCTTGATTATTCGCCATACGTAGGCGCCATCGGCATCGGTCGCATCGCCCGGGGCACGCTAGAACGCAACATCCCAGTTACCGTTATCGGTCGGGATGGGCAGGAGAGAACCGAGAAGGTTCTACAGGTACTAGGCTTTGAGGGTCTCGAACGGATCGAGCTGGAAAGCGCTACAGCTGGTCATATCGTCGCCTTTAGCGGAATCACAGAGCCGCGTATCTCCGACACCCTTTGCGACCCTGAGCACGTCCAGCCGCTGCCAGCACTCACTGTCGATGAGCCAACAATTAGCATGACGTTCGAAACCAACACCTCACCTTTCACCGGCCAGGATGGCAAGTACGTAAC
>PBML01000029.1 GCA_002722645.1 Acidobacteriota bacterium | reverse complement strand
GGCGAGCTCGGGCGAGCCTGTTCCCCAGGCAACGACCGTCAATCCGATAACCAACGACGGGATCCCGAACGCGCGCGCAACCTGTCCGGCGCCGCGTACAAGCAGCTCGGCACCGACGAGCAGGAGGGCGAGCCCCCCAAGAAACAACGCTAGGTTCATCAGAGAATTGCCAGAAACGCTGGTGGTTCGTTCACTGTCCGACTCCGCCGTCGCCGCCCGGTTTTTCGGGAGCCACCCAGAATGATGTGCTGGCTGGAGCCTCGGCCGCCACGTTACCGGAGAACAAGGCAGCGTTGAACAAAACCCGGAAGGTTCCAAAAGACTGACCGCGCCACTGTGACCGAAAACCGATCAAGATGACGTGGCCATCACCATGCCGAACATCTAGGGCGGCCGCGTAACCGCTTATGTTTTCCTCGCCGAGCAGGTACCCAGATACCAGCGGTGTTCCTTCCGTCTGGTATTTCGCTAGAGAGGCACCCTCGAACCCTTCTTCAACAGTAAATACTGGGCTGCGCGCGAAGAAGATATTGGCGCGCTCAGGCATCCCCGACATCACGGGGTGTGCAGGGTCAGTGATGACTTCGAGTATCGAACCGCTGGTGAAAAATTCATCGCGACCAAGATCAGCAGTGACATTCCGCACCGGAAGACGCAAATGTTCAATGGCGAAATCGCCGCTCGAGTTCATGCAAACGAGCGTTCCACCGGCGCGGACGAATTCGTCGAGCGCACGAACCCCTTCTCGGCCAATGCCACCAGCATAGCGAGCCGGCACGCTCCCAGGCGTGATTCCATCGACGATTTGCTGACTGCCATAGTCAGCCAGCACGATGACATCGAAACGTTTACTTAGGTCACCGTTCTGNAAGTCATGGTTNCGCATGCTGACAAAATCGAAGCCGTATTGCTCAAGCAGCCATCGTGTCCATCCTTCGTCCATGCTGGCTCTCCACGGCCTGAACATGCCAATGCGNGGCTGNTCGAAGCCAGTGCCCCTGGCGTTCGTNCGCTCCGCTTGTANNGCCAGNGATTCGACNAGNTGNCTGGNGGTTCNGNCGTCTAAGCCACGAACNAAGTATCGGCCACTTGTNCCNGNCTCTCCTTCCGNNCCNGNCNAGCCGGGCTCGAAGGNCACNGTGGCNCCATTTCTCCAGGCTTCGTTGANGGCCCNNAAAGCNTTNTTTTGTGCNGCGCTGATNGCTATGGCATCACCNCTNCCGGNNAGGCGACCGGNTGGCGGNANGATGCCNGCGGCTACCGCATCGGTATTGAAACCGNTNCCTGGAACGCTGTCGAATGCCGCCGCATCATCGCCNACAATCGCNGGNCCTTCCCGTAGNTTCTCGACTTCGTACCAGCCGCTNCCNGGCGCGAGGCGNGCNGCNGNGTCGANAGTTTCGGTNTCNCGCCAGTCGACAGGCNCGCCAACGATCGGGTCGAGCAGATCCCTTACGTCNTTCCCAAGTGGTGACGATGCTGCGATCACCCGCACGCCCATTTGNGCNGAGAGCGTCCANCCGGAAGCGTCGTAGGGTTGCTCCGGTGGCCCCTCGGGATATTCCCTGAGATCGGGATACTNCTGGATNTCGAGCACCTGNCGGGCAAGCTCGGCGAACTCTTGGTCCATCGGCAAGACCCACGTGCCAGCGGGGTACTNGATGCCATCAATGGNCGCGNCGGNGCGCAGCTGGGAAATNCGCAGACCGTTGAAGGCTAGCCGCCGAAGCAANTCNACNGCGGCAACAGCATCGTGCTGATCCTGCGGGACGACGTANGCATAGGGAGGTTCNTTGCGGTANTTGGCGATGGTGTCACGGCCAGCCTGATAGCGGTTATAAAGCANGTCAAAGCTGTACTTNGCGGCAAAATCCAAGNTGGCGATTGACGCTGTTTCCATNTANTCGACGGCGTCGCGNAGCCGCCACCAGCCACCCTGCCACGGGCTTGAGTACAGTGATTCNGGCCGCAGGNNGGCNCGGCTCCGCGGGAAATCACTNAGACTGTAAAATTGNGGCGTAGCGTAGCCAGCACCCGCTGTTTCAGTCCACCANGCAGCTTCGTTCTGNAACATCGGCATGTAGTCGATATAGCCTGGATACCAGGCGTCGAANCCGGTNCCCATATGAACGGCNCCTCTCTGGCNGCGCTCTTCTAGCGCCTGGGCCATNGCCATGCCNGCGAAGTTGACCGTTCGGGACATGATCGGGTGGACNTGGGGCGCNATNGGCTCNGCAAACGGNGGCAACCAGATCCGGGTCGGGAACGGNGACGATTGGTGGTGCACAAAAATAAGTTGNGGTTCCCAGTGNCGCCANGTNCGAGCCACTACGCGAGACTCAACTTGNTTGANCATGTAGGCATCGCGATTGTTGTCATGGCCNATGTACTTCTGGTAGAGGCGCGGGTGTCCGGACGTTTCGTACGGGGTGCCGAGATTNGACTCGTACCATTCGACNACNATGTTCTGCCCGTCCGGATTGAGCGAAGGCCAGAGCACCAANATAACCTTGTCNAGAATCGCCGCAATTTCNGGNTCGTCNTCTCCGGTTAGCAGGTCATANGCGAGCTGGATNGTATGCTGAGCNCCTGCGACTTCTGANGCGTGCAGACCGCCACTTATATCGACGATCGGNTTGCCCNCGCGAGCNAAAGAACGTGCTTCGTNGTCGNTAAGGCCTTCCGGATGAGCCAAACGCTGGGCNATGTCGCGATAGTGATTGAGGTTTGCCAAATTTGAGGGCGACGAGATAAAGGCCACGTACCAAGGACGCCCCTCCGACGTGCGNCCGACATCGGCCAACGATAATTTATTGGACGCTGCATCAAGAAGNTGGAAATAGGCNATGGATTCATCGTAGGTAGCGAGTTCAAAATCGGCGCCGACCGTGAAGCCCAGGCTCGATTCCGGAGCAGGAATGTTTTCCTGAGTTGCTGCGTTNGCACCTCGTGGNTNGTTTCCGACCACAAAGCTGAAGATTGTCACNAGGGCNGTAATAACGGTGGCCCATCGAAATGAGCGAAGGNGGCNAGAGATNGCAGATACTGCATCAAGTGAATAATTCATGGTCGGACTTTAACGCTGCNANCACCGGCGGACAACAATCCGTTGCCGGGTCTTCTTTTGCTGAGTACTATCCGGCTTGATGAGGGCCTAGCCCTCGCACACGTAGTGAGTCCGACCTTTCACGGAGACAAACTCATGAAGCGATTCCGTATCGTTCTCCCGCTGATCGTTTTTGTGGCGGCGACGCTAGTAACCACCACAGCATTGAACCTCGCAGTCGCCACCGAGCAAGGCGGGGGGCAGCGTGCCATCCCGCAGTTTGGCCCACCCAATGGGTCTCTGGTGATCGTCGGTGGGGCAATGCGCGATGCAGCCATCCGGCAGCGGTTCATCGAACTTGCAGGAGGCCCAGATGCTCCCATTGTGGTAATTCCCACTGCGGGCGGAGGGAGCGAATACGACGACTGGAACTCAGGTTTACAGGGCTGGAAACGCGCCGGNGTGAGGGACATTACTGCAGTTCACACTACGGATCGTTCTGTCGCCGACAGCGACGAGTTCGTTGAGCCTATAAAACGCGCCCGTGGGGTTTGGTTTAACGGCGGCCGACAATGGCGNTTGGCTGATTCTTACCTCAACACAAAGACACATGAGGAACTCTGGAAGCTTCTGGAGCGCGGTGGTGTTATTGGAGGTTCCTCCGCAGGCGCGACTATCCAAGGTGAGTACCTCGCACGTGGCGATACTAGTGGCAACACCATCATGATGGGCGACCACACAGACGGGCTTGGCTTCCTAAAAGGTACAGCAATTGACCAGCATGTCTTGATGCGCAACAGGCAATTTGACCTTACGGAGATCATCGAACAGCAACCCGAGCTGCTGGGCATCGGGATTGACGAGGATACTGCCATCGTTGTGCAAGGTGACAGTTTCACTGTCATAGGACAGGGTTACGTACTGATCCACGATGCCAACTCCTGGCTTCAGGGGGGAGGGGCCGGTGAAGACGGCCCAGGTGGCGAGGGGGGTTCCTTCTACTTCTTGGCGCCGGGGGACCGCTTCAACATGGTTACGCGCGAGGCTACGCGACCCGGGCGGGGTAGCCAACAATCGATCGGACGCGTTAAGAAGAAAGGTGGCTAATAATCGCCGACTATTCTGACGTTCACTGCCGAGGCAGTACGGGCCTACGCCCGCACTGCCAGCAGCTAACACTATGGATTAGCAGCAGCGTAGAATTCAGCGAGGCAAAATCTTTCAGCTTGTCTCTATTGTTTGGACTTCACGAAGCGTAGCAACTCGCTGTCCGTAGTGAGGATCAAGATGCTGCTTGGGTCGGCTGTCAGTTCGTAGGTCTCCAGGCTTTTGATGAACGCGTAGAAACTGGCGTCTCGGTTGTATGCGGCCGCGTAAATGCGCGTCGCCTCACCGTCCGCTTGTCCGCGGATCTCCTCGGCTTCGCGGTAGGCTACCGATTGAATGCGCTGTAGTTCGCGCTCGCGCTCGCCGTCGATTCTTGCTGTTTCGCCNTCGCCCTCTGAACGATAACGTGAGGCTATGCGCTGNCGNTCNGCGATCATGCGCTGGAACACGTCGACCTGAACTTCTTCGACGTAGTTGATGCGCTTGAGGCGCACATCGAGAAGCTCNATNCCGAGGTCGTTCAAGCTNGTCTGTGCCGCCTCGCGAATCTCNNGTTGGATCTCCGCGCGTCCAATCANGATCTCTTCCAGGATNGCGGTCTCTTCCTCGGCGTCGAGCAGGATGTCCGCCGNGNCNCGGTTGNTGTTGCGCACNACTTCCACNAAGTCGTGGCGNGCNACNGNGTTGCGGGTCTCACCGTCGAGAATTGCCGAAATCCNGGTTTCTGCCCCGCGNTCATCGCGGAGGCGCTGGAAAAACAACAGGGGATCGCTGATTCGCCAGCGTGCATAGGTATCGACCCAAATGAAGCGTTTGTCACGGGTAGGTACCTGGTTCGCGACCCCGTCCCATTCGAGAAAGCGTTTTTCGAAATAGTTTGCCTGCTGGATGAATGGAAGCTTAGCGTGAAGGCCTGCTTCAGTAACGACTTCGCCGACCGGACGGCCGAACTGCGTGATAATCACTTGCTGGGCTTCATTGGTTACGTACACGGAAGTCGACAGAGTGATCAAAATGGCGAGACCTAAGATGATGCTCGCGATCGTCTTGGTGTTCATCGGTTGTTCTCCTGGCCCCCGCCATTGGGGATAAACTGCCGCAGTGTGTCGAGTGGTAGTAAAGGCAGGACACCTTGGGCGTCTTCATCGATGAAGAGTTTTGTACCTAACTTCGGCAGCACACTCTGCATCGTCTCCAGGTATAAGCGTTGGCGCGTGACATCGGGTGCCCGACGATACTCTTCGTAAATCGACACGAACCGCGAAGCGTCTCCCTCAGCACGATTAACTCGATCGAGGGCATAGCCTTCCGCCTGCAGAATGGTCTGCTGCGCCTCACCACCGGCGCGCGGGATGACCTGGTTGTAACGCGTCTGGGCCTCGTTGATCATCCGGTCGCGTTGTTGCTGTGCCTGGTTGACCTCGTCCCACGACGGCTTGACCGCATCAGGCGGGTTGACGTCCTGAAGAACGATCAGGTCGACTGCGATACCGGTTTCGTACTGGTCGCAGAGCGCTTGCAGTCGCTCCTTGACCGTCACTTCGATATCTTGCCGCCCGACTGTGAGCACCTCGGTGACGGTGCGGTCGCCGACCACTTCGCGCATCACAGCCTCGTTCATATCACGGAACGTTTCGTCGTCGGTACCTGGGCCAATGCCGCGCACTTTGAACAGGTACTGATAGGGATCCGCGACGCGATACTGCACGATCCAGTCGACCACCGCGACGTTCAAGTCACCGGTTAGCATCAGTGCCTCGTCCTGGAACATCTCCGTCGAGATGTTTGTACGAGCGCCTGTTCCCGTTGTACGAAAGCCGAACTGCTGGGTGAGTTGGCGGGTTACCGGCACCCGCTGAACAGTGTCCGAGAAGGGGATCTTCATTCGAAGCCCCGGCTCGGTGATCTTGATGAACCTACCGAAGCGCAGAACCACACCGACTTCTTCGGTCTGCACCTGATAGAAGGTCCCCCGCCCAAGCGTGAGTAGCAAGATGGCTATGATCACGGTGCGGATTAGTTTTGGAGAGATGTTGGGCCTTGGAATCTTGCTGGCATCGATGTCAAACAGCTGCTCAAAATTGTTTCGATCACCATTCATGGCTCCTCCTTGAGGTTGGATTTAGTTTCTTGCGTCGTAGTCAGCTCACGCTAACGGGGTGAATTGCCGTATTCATGCAGGATAACCAGAACGTGTGGCACCTGCCCGGGTCTGTTGGCGAGTATAGTGGACGCCAGCGCAAGACGTTCGTAGCCGAGACCAACAAGATTCTTGGAGCAAGAGAATGAAACTTCGGTTGCCTTCGACCATCGTGTTGATCCTGTTTGCAGCCAGTCCGACATTGGGGACAGCAGCAGACGTCTACCCAAAGAACCTTGACATCGATGTCCTCCACTATGTTTTCGAACTCACGCTCTCCGACACCACGGATCGTATAAACGGCGTCACGAATGTNCAGATCCGGTTCTTGACAGACGGTGTGNAAAGTTTCGAACTCGACCTGGTTGGCCGCAATGATGCCCCAGAAACCGGGATGATCGTCAGTGCGGTCGGCGAAATCGTTGATGAGCTTGGTAGCCGAAAGCCCTTAACCATTACGGGTTCAGTGCCCGGGGAGGGCACCAAACTAGAATTTACGCACGCCGCTGATCGTTTGCGCATCATCTTGGNGGAACCTTCTTTTCGCGGGCAAGTGCGCCGCTTCCGGGTCCAGTACCACGGAACCCCTGATAGAGGTCTGGTCATAGGAGAAAACATGCACGGTGACCGTACGTTTTTCTCNGACAACTGGCCTAACTGGGCGCGCAATTGGCTGCCGACAATCGATCATCCATATGAAAAGGCGACTGCAGAAATGGTCGTCACCGCGCCGACCCATTACCGGGTGATTAGCAATGGTTTGCTTGTTGAAGAAACAAACCTGGCCGCCGAGGAACTATCAAAAGCTCAATCTACAGCGAGTATGCCCGGCCAAGACTTCCGCCTCACCCACTGGAAGCAGTCGGTGCCTATAGCTTCTTGGCTATTCGCGCTCGGTGCCGCCCGTTTTGCCGTCGACTACTACGGTGAATTTGANAAGAAGNCATTGCAGACTTGGGTCTACATCCAAGATAGAGAGAAAGGGTTCTACGATTTCGCTGTGCCAACTAAACAAGCGATGAAGTTTTTCAGCGATACCATCGGCCCTTATGCCTACGAAAAGCTTGCCAACGTGCAGTCCAACAGTGTCGGTGGTGGCATGGAAGCNGCCACGGCAATCTTCTATGGCGACGATTCTGTCACTGGTGAGCGCACGGTACGTTGGCGCAACGTCATCATCCATGAAATTGCCCATCAGTGGTGGGGCAACACAGTCACCGAGGCGGACTGGGACGATGTTTGGCTCTCGGAAGGGTTTGCAACCTATTTCACGTTGCTATACCGCGAGTATGCCTATGGGCGGGANGACTTCCTNGAAGGGCTCACTGCCGACAAACAACGGATCATCAATTTTTANGCAGAAAGGCCCGACTACACCATTGTTCACGACAACCTCGACCCAATCGGACGTGACACTGTGACNACCGGCATGATGTACCAGAAAGGNTCTTGGTTTTTGCACATGCTGCGCGGCATGATCGGGGAGGACCGCTTTTGGTCTGGGATCCGCGAGTACTATCGCCTCTACTACAACGGCAATGCGACAACCGACGATTTCCGCGAGGTTATGGAGAACACTTATGAGCCAGCGATTGATCTGACTCATTTCTTCAGCCAGTGGCTCAATCAGGGGGGGTTCCCGAACCTGCGCAGTGATTGGGATTGGGATGGGGCAACCAATGAGCTAGTGATCAAGCTTGAGCAAGTCGACGATGATGGCTATGTGTTCGAGATGCCAATTCCGATTGCGATCACGGTACCCGCCAGGAGAGGAGAAGGTCGTGGGGCAAGGCCGCAGGCACTAGTGCGTGAGATCATTATGAGGCCCGGAATGAATGAAACACGTATCGAGCTTGACCGTGAGCCGACTGAGGTGGTCTTTGATCCTGACCACTGGGTCCTAATGCAGATGGAATCCAATCGACGCTGATGCAACTGCCCGCTCACGATCATCTAGATGCCCTTGGAATTGCGTACGAGAAGCGCGAATTCCCGGTTGATACCGAGAAGGGTGCTGCCAATGTCGCCGCCGCCNTCGGTTTCACTGAAGGTCAGATGGTCAAGACGCTGATTTTCGAATCGGGTGATGGCGAACGAGTCCTGGTGCTAATCGGCGGCGACAAAACGGCAGTTTCGGGTCATCTCAAACGCGCCATTGGTCACCGCAACATCAAAATGGCTTCTCTGGATGCGGTGAAGACTACGACTGGTTACGAGGTTGGTTCAGTGCCGCCGTTTCACTGGCAGCCAACGGGCTTCCGCTCCTTTCTTGATGCTGAGTTGATGGGATACGAGGTACTTGGAGTCGGGGCCGGCGTGTGGGGACACGAGATCATGCTGACGCCACAAGATTTAGTGATCACATGTGACGCGATCATTGCCAACCTGTCCGATCGCGAGAAGCCGGTTTAGGCTGGTGATGCTAGCGGACCGCAATGAACCATCCCTAACGGCGGCATTAGTCCAAGTTTAAGGCGGTGGTTGGGCNACCTGAGATCCGTGAGATTTTTCGACTTCGTCATAATCATAGGTGGTGATTTCAAGCCGATTGCCATACGGATCAGCGAAGTAAATTGACCAGGAAACATNGTGGTCCACTATATCCGCCGCCCTGACNGGTGCACCGTTTTGATCGAAGACGGGAATGGCGTCAAGCTGGTCTATAAATGCGAGAAAAACCTGACCGGAGGCGCGAAACGCAACGCGTCGCCAGCCTACGTCTGCAGCCTGAGGGTCCCCGGTGAACAAGGCTATNTTNGTATCACCTCCATCGCTGGAAATCATCAAAGGGATNTCCCAGGGGAGNTNNGCGACCTTNGNAAGTCCNAGANCACGCTCGTACCAAGAAGCTGCCTGCTCGATGTTTGGTACAAGAACCTCGACGTGGTCTATCTGCGCAACAGNGAACCGCTNGGGCACGATTGTGNNTCCGTGNTGNGCCTAACGAAGCACNACAACACCTNTGCCGTCATCATTCTGAATAGTGGTTCCGAATGGCGCCGAGACACGAATGAGGTCATCGAGTATTTTTTGCGANAGTTCCTCGTTGGCGAGAAGNGGNCGGCCACGTACCCAAGCNGGCGAGCCGAATTGCAGAGAAATTGGGTGCAGTTTGATGGAGACGAGTTCGCCGCCACGGAAGGTCGGCATGGCAATGACTGATTCCCAGATCTCGGGTGTNGCCGGAAAGCCACGCGTGCCGCCATCGTAGCGACGGTCGTTGAAGTCAGCGACGTGGTGGTTGGCCTCAAGANCGTAGGCTTGGTAGTTCTCGTCGGGTAGCCGNAGCAGGGTCTCATTCTGNAAAATGAAATCACCGAGGCTGTAGAAAATTGGTNTACCCTCGTAAACTTCGANGCCGCGCAGCGCATGAGGACCGTGCCCCACAAACACGTCGGCGCCAGCATCGATCATCGCGTGCGCGAAAGTAACTAGAAACTCGGCCGGTTCCATGCGGTTNGGCCCTTCATGGGCNTGGATTGTGACAATCACGTAATCAGCAAGCTGTTTCGCATTTCGCACCACGGCCGCGATCTCAACAAGGTCATCCTCGTCCGGGGACGTCCTGACGCGCAAAGCATCACCGACGACGTATGTCTCACCAGAGAAACTCAGACGCTCCGGGTTCTCCCCCACCNGTTGGCCGAGNGCCGTCGCTGCGTCCCGCAGCTTCTCCATCGTATCGAGAGGCACGGTTTGGGTGGTTGTAAACCGCAACGGACTTAAGCCGGGCCGGGGCGGGATGTCATCACGTGAGCGCCCAGCGACAGAGTGGGGTGTAATAGTCGATGACATTGATATCAACGCCACACGAGCTTTTGCTGTCTCAAGGAACTTCGCCTCGCGCGCTGAGGTCAGGCTTCCACCGGTCCCTGCACCTACTAGGCCAGCATCCCGTGTGTGCTTAATCGTCGCGATCATTCCTTCGACGCCATAGTCGCCGCTGTGGTTGTTGGCCATNGCCACGAGATCGAAGCCGGCCCAGGCCAATTCGTCGGCCATTTTGGGGTCGGCGCGCATCCAAGTGCCGCCCGACCGGGCTGCTGGGGCCATTTCGTAGTCGTGCAGCAACACTTCCAGGTTTGTAAACGCTACNTCGGCGCCGCGGATCATCTCTATCATCTCGAGATAAGCNGGCTCCTCGTAGACTGATAGTGCACGAGTGATGATNGANTCACCGGTAAGCGCCATGGTGAATTCGGGCGCAGTGTTTTGGACACCACCACCACCGGCTACCAACAGCAAGCATGCGAACAAAGACGCGGTACGCCACTCTCCCATATCTCTACNCCTCTCGGCTGACGATTTCGATCAGNTGATAACCGAAGGCTGTTTTTACTGGACCGTGNACCTCTCCGACCGCTTCGTTCCAGATTACTACGTCGAACTCAGGAACCATTTGGCCAGGGCTGAATTCGCCAAGGTCTCCGCCCTGCGCGCCAGAAGGACAACTTGAATGTTTGCGTGCCATGTCGCCGAAGTTGGCGCCGTCGTCGATCTGGGCGCTCAGATCGTTGGCTTTATCTTCAGTGGCGACGAGGATGTGTCGGGCATGCGCTGTAGCCATCGATGCTCCTTGGACCGGAAACTATTAAAGGACCGCTCAGGATTGTTGCACAACCCTAGCAAAAAACTGATGCCAAAAACCCAGGCTCCTTTGAGGAAATTGGTTTTGTGCATCTGGTGCAATTCGTCACAAAGTAACCGGTGCCACTGTCGAGGTCGACATGCAGGCGTCACCGTAAACAGTTTCCAGTTTCGTTTGGGTGGCTAATAATGGCGACGGAGAAAGAATTAATGGATAAAGACGCCGAAAATGACAACCCCCAAATCAGCCCACGGGAGCATGGGCCACTGCGTGTTGAGGGGCCCGTCAATTTCTTTGATGCTAGGGGAAACCGGATCGATCCTTTGCGGAAGAAAAAGGGCAACATCGCCCTGTGTCGTTGTGGTTCCTCTCGCGACAAGCCATTTTGCGACGGCAACCATCGCAACACCGGTTTTAGCAGTGCCCAGGTTACAGGCGGGGAGCAGGACCACTGCACTGATTATGAGGGCGAAGAAATCACGGTGCATGACAACCGCGGCATTTGTGCCCACATCGGCTACTGTGCTGATGAGCTCCCCGAGGTATTTCGGGTCGGGATAGAACCATGGATTGATCCCGACGGAGCTCCCGGCGAGCAGGTCAAGGAACAGATACGTCGTTGCCCTTCAGGAGCCTTGAATCACTAGGTCGACGGCGTGGAATATTCGGAGGCAGAGAAACCACCAACGATACAGATTGTTGCAGAGGGCCCGTACTTCGTCACCGGCGGCATCGAGCTTGAGGACACCGAGAGAGGCAAAGGGGCATCTTTCGAGCACTATGCCCTATGTCGTTGCGGCCACTCCCAAAACAAGCCATTTTGCGATGGCAAGCACAAGCAAGCGAACTTTGCCGACCCCGGCGTGTTTTGAGCCGTTTCGATAAACGTTCCAGTCAACCAGCACACCAAAAGGACAAACCATGGAAATCCCTCAAGAAGACTACAAACGAATCGAGGAAGTGATCTACAGTGCTGAAAGTCCGGTGGGTATCGACGCCAAGAAGACGCATGTCATGATCCTGCACATGCTTGAGCAGATCGACGAGCGTTTGCGTCGTCTAGAGTCAGCTCCGACCTCACCCTGAGTCGTGATGTGCGGCAGGCGTGCAATCGTATCTACGAGCGCGGAACATAATTAGACAAACCATGTAATGCCTTCCAGTGATTGGGGCCATGTCCGGTGGTAACGTTGCCTCTCTCGAAAAGGACTTGAGCCTCCCATGAAATTCACATCTGTCGTCATGCGCCGGTGGTTAGTTTATGTGTTTGCGACATCGATGTTTGCCGCCAGCTGCAATCCAGCAGAACCAGTCGACACACTACGGCCCCAATCTGCTACCACCATCACCGAGGTTGATGAAGTGATCGCAGTAATTGGTGATTCCGAGGTCACACTCGGCGATCTCGTTGATCAGATAGGCGGCCAACTTGGCTTGATGGACTTTCAGTACCGTAGCCAGCGGCACCAGGTCATCGAAACGGCGATGAAACAGTTCGTAAGGACGAAGCTTCTCGAATCCGAAGCCCAATCCCGTGGCATTACCGTCGATGTGTTGGTTGCGGAGGTTCTCGGTGACAAGGTGAGTGTCAGCGATGATGACGTTCACTTCTTCTACATTCAGAATCAGGCCCAGCTCGGTGGACGGACTTTCGAATCGCTTGCTCCGCAAATCCGAGCCTATCTCGAGAACGAGATTCGCGACCCGGTCCTCGAAGAGTTTGCCCAAGGATTGGTTGAGGATCACGATGTTAACTACGTGCTCAGCCCATTCCGTGTCAACATCGATACGACTGACTCGCCGATGTTCGGCAACGTTGAGGCACCAATAACGCTCATCGAATTTTCCGACTTCGAGTGCCCTTATTGTCAGTCATTCATCGCAACCCTTGAGCAGATCAAGGCTGAATACCCCAACGAAGTAAAGATCATCTTCAAGCAATTTCCGCTCAACGATATCCATCCGAACGCACAGAAGGCGGCAGAAGCTTCGCTATGTGCTCATGAGCAGGGAAAATTTTGGGAGGCCCACGATCTGTACTTCGCCGAGCAGGATCGTCTCGAGGTTGCCAACCTTGAGGAGAAAGCAGAGCGGCTAGGTCTCGACACCCTGGCATTCAGTGCGTGTCTAGAGTCCGGGGAATACGCCGATGTCATCAGCGCCGACGTTAGCCAAGGCACTGCAGTGGGTGTCAATGGCACCCCGGCGATATTCATTAACGGTCGCCCGCTGCGCGGGGGAGCGGTTCCCTTCGAAATGGCGGCAGAGATGATCGATGACGAGCTCAAGCGCCAGAAGCGTTGAGATAAGGCTAGCCACGAGACAAATATCATTAGCTGTTGTGCTTCTCGTTTGTGCCGTGGGCGGAGTATGAGTAGCCTGCCAGAAAAATAAGGCGGAGGGGGTGGGATTCGAACCCACGTCCCGGGGTTATAACCCGAGAACCCGATTTCGAGTCGGGCGCGGTACGGCCAGGCTTCGCTACCCCTCCGTACGAGAATCTCAGACTGGCAAAGTGGAGGATAACATCGGGCCGGAGGCCATCCGAGTTGGCGAATCGTTATGCGCCCGGATCTGCCCGAGTCAGACTTTCTCCTCTTAGGTGAGGAGCGCGACGCTAGTTAGGGCAATATCGGGACTTTGGCGGCGTCACGCCTTGTTCAGCTCGTCTAGCCGTCCTGCGAAAAGGTTCGCAATCGGCCGCGTTCGTTCTCCACGCTCAAGAAGGATCTTCATCATCGAGGTTATTGGAGTGGCGAGCAGCATGCCGACGATCCCCCAAAGTGTGCCCCAGACCATCAGCGCAAGGAGAATCGTGACTGGATGAAGATCGAGCTCATCCCCCATAACCATTGGCTCAATTACATTACCGATGCCTAGCTGGATCGCCCCGGGCAGTGCGATGGCTAGAAACATGGTCATCGTGCTCAACTCTGGGCTAACTAGCACGACAGGCAGTGGTAGCAACGTTGCCACTATCGAGCCAATGCTGGGAATGAAGTTAAGCAGGAAGGCCATTAGCCCAAAGGCCATTGCCAGTTCGATGCCGAGGACACTGAGAATGATCCCCACCAATATCCCGGTGAAGGCTGAAATAATGAACTTGAAGGCGATGTATTTCTGTACCCTCTTCTTAACTTCAACCCACATACTGTTTGCGGGAGCCTCGTGTGCCGAGCCGCCGAGCAGCAAAAACATGAGGAAGATCAAGACGATCGACCCTTGAGACACGAGGGAAACGATCGCGTTAGTGATGCTGATCGCTGCTGTGCTGATCGCGTTTAATGGCAGGGAAAGAAGTTCGTCTGGATTCACCCCGAGGTCTTGGAGCGGGAGGTTTGCGAGTGCGCTATCGACCTGGTCCAGTACCAAAGCTTGATACGTTGGAGCGTTTATTGCCAACCGCTGGGCAGACGTCATGACCAGCATCCCAGCTAGTGTCAACAGGGTGACCGCGAGAATCAACGTCAGTAGCACCGCGGCCCACTTTGGAACCCGCAGTTTGGTGGTTAAGTAATCAATCAGCGGTGAAAGCCCCAACGCGATGAACAACGCCAACACGAACGGCACAAAGACGGCCTGTAACCACCAGAGCGCAGCGCCCACCGCGGTGGTTGCCAGGATGACCAAGCACGTCGTTTGAATTCGCTCGTCAACAGTCTGTTGGCTCATTGCGGGCCGTTCCAAGGTTCGATCGTGACGCGCTCGATTATTGAGCCCTCAAGCACTCGGTCGACAGCTTCCATCCCCGACACGATCGTGCCGATTATCGTGTAGTTGTAGTCGAGACGAACGTTGTCGACAAGGTTAATGAAGATTTGAGAATCACCTGTGTCACGTCCACGCGTGGAAATGCCGACGGTGCCACGCAAGTGAGAGCGATTTCCAACCTCATCCCGGCTGTATGGGCCATCACCAACATATTCATTTGCTCCAGGACTTCCACCTTGGATAACGAAGTTGGCAACCACACGGTGAAAGGTCAACCCGTCAAAGTATCCATCGCGCGCTTGCCGTGCGAAGCGCGCGACATTGGTTGGCGCCTCATAAGGATGAAGCTTGATCTCGATGACGTCACTACCTTGCATCTTCATTCGAACCCTTGCTTGCTCAAGGTTGATGAGATCTTCGATAGTGGGAAACGGAGCCAGGGGCAAAGGAGTTGGCGAAGGAGAGACGGTCGAGCCGGTCCAGGAGAGCAAAACCTGGGCTGCCTGCGCCGCAATTCGAGGGTCAAAATCCTCAATGTAGGGAAGGATGCTGTCGGTATTCTCCGCATCGCCAAGTTCTCCGATTCGTCTTAGAATGGCAAGCCGCGGATCACGCGAAGTCTCTCTCTTCTCGAGCGTGACGCGCTCAAGGGCCTCAATCAACATCGCCAAAGCGTCTGGATGCTCAGTGGCTTCCAGCATATCCGAAGCGGTGATCAAACGTTGATAGTCTTCGCTGTTCAGCGCCGCGACGGCGGCCCCGTCTGCAGCATGGCCGAGAATGGTGTCGAGGCCTCGGAGTGCTGCGTCAGCGACATTCGGAAACGGGTCTTGTACAAGCTGTTCCAACACGTCGATAGCGCCGATGGTGGCCGCAGCTCGGGCTGCGTACATTCGGACCTGCCATATTGGGTCCACGCTGGGCACCGAGATTAGCTGTTCAGCAGCATCCGGATGAACGTGTGCAAGCGTGGTTAAAGCATGGGCGGCAGGGTGCCAGGTGATCGGCCGACTGGCGTTGATCGGTGGGTCCACCAGCATGCGCAACATATTGACAACCGACGGGGTGCTGATCCCAGGGCTGGCGAGGCTAACCTCATGGCAAACTTGTGTCAGCAGGTCGATTGCCTGTAGAGAAACGTTCGGGTCGTCATCCTCGACCAATGTTGTAATTGTCGCGCAGCCTTCGGGCCCATGTTCGAGGCGACCGTACCCTTGCAACCCTTCGTAGCGGACTTGCCCTTCGGTGTCAGCGAGCGCGATCTGCAGCAACAAACGCTGTCGATCTAAATCGTCAACCCCGCTGGCAGCAGCAGCGGCAAGGCGCCGCACCTCGACATCCGGGTCGTAAAGGGCGATCTCGACAGTTTCTGCATCAGCCCTACCGGCCGCGTTGAGGACGGCGAGAGCCAGCCGGCGCACCCGTGCTGCGGCGAACATCGCTTCCGGTTCTAGCTGCTCGGCTTCGGTGGAGTTGGCACTCCCCCGACCATAGTGGATAAAGCCGACCAGGCGGTCCCTGGCTCCGGAAGCCAACTCGATATCTGCATTAGTGCGCACCAATGATTCAAATCCACGTAGAGTCGGCACCAACGTTTCAAGGGACGCGTCGCGTTGGGCGACATCGAGCAGGATTGTCTGCGTCTGCTCGATCGTTGCAGCTGAGGCAGGACGTAAGCGGCCGAGTGACTGGGCAAGTGCTCCGCGCACTGCTGGATCGTGTTCTTCATCGAGGCGCCCGCGCAGGAGATCAGCTGCCGTTTCAGTATTAGCATTGAAGACGCTTTGAGCGATGGCCCCTGCGGCGGTCAAGCGCACCAGCGGATCGGGATCGGTGAGCGTCCGGCCAAGTACAGCGAGCGCGGCAGGCTCTTCTAGACGGCCAAGGCCACGCGCCGAGAAGTGGCGTAACAGAGCGTTGTCAGAAGCCAGTCCGTTGCGCAAGGCGGTTGCCTCCGCGAACGTCGGGCGGCGGTCTTCTTCAGCCATGATCTCAACAAGCACAGCCAGGTCTTCAGCACCAAGGTTGGTCACGGAGTTGGTCGGGGTGCCGACAAAACAACCGCATACAAAGAGACCAACCACGAAGATTAGACTTGGGCCCCACCCGTGGGTTATACGACCTGTGTTTGGCAGGAGCTGATGCATCCGTTGATGGTGGTGTTGAGGCAAGGTAGCTGTCAAGTGAAGGATATTGGGCAGTAGAATGTGGCGTTTACGGCACCGGTACTTCCCGACCGTCTAGTGGCCGGAGAGGTACTCGTAAGCTGCGGTGACCTCCTTGAACTTCTCTGAAGTCAGCTCGATGAGCTCGGGACCAAGGTGTGCGACCCGGTCGGGATGGTACTTGGTGCGAAGCTGCTTGTAAGCTTTTTCGATCTCGGCCGGGCTTGCCCCATCATGGAGCCCAAGCGTGGCAAGAGCGTCTTGGCGTTGCCTCGGAGCGCTGGTTGGCGGGGGGCGGCGGTGCCTGCGACCGGGTGGCACCATACGCTCGATGGCGACACGAATAATCGTCATCACGACCCAGATGAAAATGAAGGAGAAAATGGCTCTAGAGAGCATGCCCTCAGTATGCCAGAGGGGTATCCTGAACCCGAATGCAAGCCCCCGTCATTTTTCGGCATTCCCTCCTGGCTCGTTACTTTCACGAAGATGAGTTTCGATAGCAGACAAGTTCTGGTGAGCTGCGAGCACGCCTCGAACCGTCTCCCCGAAGACATGAAGGCGCCGCCTGAAATAATGGCACTGCACATTGCTTGGGATCCTGGCGCCCTCAAGATTGCTAGGCGATTAGCAGAAACTTTCAGTGCACCTCTGCACGCTGGTGAGTATTCTCGTCTGGTCGTTGATCTCAATCGAACCATCGGCAACTCTGTGCTAGTTCGCCGCGTTTCCGATGGCCACAGGATTCCGTTCAACCGTGGCCTTAGAAGATCCGATGTTCAGCGACGCATTGAGGATTACTACCTGCCATATCGGACCGCTGTATTGGGAGCAGTCGAGGGAATCATTCAGGATCGTGGTCGGTGCGTGCACCTTTGCATTCACACCTATACGCCGCAGCTTGGCGACAATGTGCGAGGCAACGACATCGGGCTTCTCTACGATCCACACAGACAACCAGAGGCAGCATTGGTGCACGAACTACGCGACGCGCTCATTGAGCGAACCGGTTTGGTGGTGTGGCTAAATCGTCCCTATCAAGGGACAGCAGACGGCATCCTGCCGCGTATCCGAGAGGTCTACGATGCCGAGGCCTATGTTGGAATTGAACTCGAGGTAAACCAAAGATTCGCTGAGTCACCCACTGAACTTGTTGACATCACGGACGCCTTCAGCGGGTGTGTGCAAGACCTTTGCGGCTGGAAAGAACGGGATGGTAAGCAGTTAATGGCCCGGAAAGCCAGTTGACTTTAGGGGTGGTTCACTTACCCAGTTCATGGACTACTGATACGTGTTTAGCTGTCTAGTTTGCCTCGCCTTTATCGTCCGCGACGCTTCAACTCGTCATTGCGCTCCACCACCGATACTCCTTCGGTAATCCAAGGCTTGGCCGGCTCGCCCTTCAGATAGTGACCGAACCAATCGAGGACGCGGTGATGGTAGTCAACCTGGTTCTTCTCTTGCCGGTTGCTATGGTTCTCGTTGGCGTACACCAACATGACGAACATTTTGCCGGCGCGTCGGGCGTAGTTGTACATCTCAACACCCTGATGCCAGTCGACTGTACCGTCGTTGTCGCCGAAGGCCATAAGCATCGGGGTCTCAAGCTGCGTGATTCCCATCACCGGAGACTCGCGAACGTAGGCTTCCATGTCTTCCCAGTAAGGAACGTCCATTCGTGCCTGTCCCGTTTCAAAATGGCCGCTTTCCGGCAGGCCTTGGTTCCAGTGAATGGTTCCGAACATAGAGAAAAAATTGGTTAAAGCGGCGCCCGACACTGAAGCAGCGAAGATATCGGTTTGAGTGGGAACGTATGCTGCTTCGTAGCCACCCCACGAGTGGCCGACGAGACCGACACGATCGCCATTGACCATGCCGGTGTCGACGACGGTCTGAACAGCAGGGCGGATACACTCGACCGCTGATGACCCTGGGCGGCGACCCTGGAAGAAGATGTCGGGNTGCAGAACNAAGTAGCCGAGGCTNGTCCACACGGCCGGGTTGTAGGGGCTGCGCTCGGTTGGCACCGAGTAGNTGTGCACCGATTGNGACAANCGCTCATAAACGTAGGTGATCATCGGNTACTNCTGCCCNGGCGCGTAGCCGGCGGGATAGAAAAGAGCACCCTGTACTCGCTTGCCGAACTCGCACGAATAGTCNANGAGCTCTGAATAGCCCCAGGCGAAATCAGCTTGATANGGGTTGGTCTTGGTGATCTGAACTGCTTGCGNGAGGTCGGGGCCAACAAAGTANTCGGGGGAATCGTCGAAGTCCTGGATNACGTAGCCGAATTGATCGACGTCGGTAGCCTTAATTAACCGTCCGACGCTGGCGTNGAGCCAGACAAGACGGGTTAGTNCACGGTCNTCTCCTTTGGCGCCAAGGCGAGCGTAGCCTGACATCTTGGTCCACTGGCCGAACATGCTCAGATACAGAGGNGCATCGAGGCTGATTGCCGATTGCTCGGGGTCGAGACGAGTGTANCGATAGCGAATCTCGTCNTCGGCACCATTGGTGAGACGGNTNCTGCCATCACCGTCGGGGTTGACNGACCAGATGTCATAACGGTCGTATAGCAGCACGGCTTCGTCGTTCTCGGCCCAGCCGGCGAGGCCCCAGGAGGGCTTCTGCTCGACTGGGTAATCGTGGTCNCGGTTTACGAAATCCGCNGACANGNTCGATGTCAGGTCGGTGTGTTTGNCNGTCGCGATCTCNTAGGCGANATGNGTATCGTCNTTAAAGTACAGAAGNTGCTCACCGGTGGCACTACCGCCGGAGAAGTAACGCACCCGATCGACAACACGGGTGCGCTCGCCGGTNGCCACGTCAATCAGATCGACGTCAAACCANCGNCGNCCGAACATGCTGNCGAAGATGTATGACTTTCGATCGGTTTCGGTGGCGTGGCGTTGACCGTTGAGCAGCACGACGGTCTCATCGAGGTCGGTCCCGAGTCGCACGAAGCGATCATCGTCAACGTGCCAGACTGCCACATAGCTTTTGGCCCGATCCCGTTGTTCTTGCAACTTCTGCATAGGGATAATGCGCTCGTCGAGGGCGTGCCAAACATCGACGTCTGCGGGCTCGGTTTTCTCTTTGCCACTTTCGCGTGAGGCGGAGACTTGTTCCTCTTCCCCCTGATCCGATTCCACTCCCTCGGTACTAGCGATGCTCTCTTCTTCGTCCGCTGGCTTTTCAGGCCATTCCCGGACGCCAAAGAAGATCGCACTGCCGTCTTCGGCCCAGCTTGGNGAACGGTGTTCAACGATCCGCATGTCGGAGGGGAAATCAGCGTGGGCACGGTGGTCGAACTGAAACGTCCTCGATGTGCCAGAAGCGAGATCACGCCAAGCGAGCACGATATGGGCCGGTTCTTGGTGCGACAGGCTTTCCTCAGAGCGAAGTACAGCGAGATCATCTTCATCTTCGCGCCACGTGGGTTTTGTGAAGGTCGCGTCGCCNGANTCGAGAACGAGTANNGAGCTGCTGGTTGCATCATAGAGNTGNANACCGTTNCCNGCGCCGCTCTNAGTTNAAACCGNCATCGCTATCCGAGGNNCGTTATCCTGCCAAGTGAACTCNGAGACATTCCCGAAGTTAATGCTGCTGCCTGACTCGAGGGCGCGGATTACAAGGTCCGAGGTTTNGGCCCCCGTTGCTGGGTAGCCTCGAATAGCTAGATATTCACCGGAGTCNTCGAAGAGAAATGAAGCTACAGCCTCAAAAATCTCTTCCTCACCACTCGCCAAGTTCAGTAACCCCATGCGGTTACGAATCGGTCGGTCCTCTTCCCGCATGCGTTCCTGCTCACCCTCTGAGTAGCCAATCCGGTAGGCGAGCCAACGTGCGTTGCTCGCGAATTGCGGGGCGCTCCCGCTCTCGACGACCTTCGGGTCGCTAGTTGGCTCGGACTCTGGGCTGGTNATACTGGTGGCGAAGATGCGCAGCTCGGATGTGCTGTCGACACGGCGGATACTGACCGCTAGGTGGGCACCGTCGGGGGAGAGCACGCCACTACTTAGCGTTTCCCACTGGCCGTAGTCTTGTGGAGTGACGGAGGTTCTTTCCTGGGCGGTGACTTCTGGTCCTACAGAACCCACGAGTAANGCAACAAGAACCACAAGTATGATTAGTGAAGTCTTTTTCATCACGCCTCCATTTTCTCAGATGACTTGCCGAGGAAAGAATATCGCGGGCAAGGTACCGGTTTCCGAACAACACACTAGGCATATATGGGTATCTGCTACTAGCGAGGGAGCCCTAGCCAACACACCACAACGCACCGAAGCAGCCCACAACCACCGCCGCCACCGCATAAACTAAGGTCCCGGATTAATGGCTGCCCCCATCCGCCAAAAATCCGAGGCTCTACGACTCTTACGGAGATGAATTATGGAAGCAATGGGAATTATTGGATTTGTTTTCGGACTTGCTGCACTTAGCAAAGTAATAATGCTTGAGAGGAAATTAAAAGAAATGGATGTCTTAAACGACTAAGGGGAGCATGGCCCCTCGTTCCTTGCGTCCCGTCAAAATGGGTACTGAGCGACCATTTAATGGCACCGTTCAAGAAAATGCGATGTCCCCGCCCGGGAATTGCCGTTGCGACACTTGTTTATTTTTCGACTATTTAAGTGAGCTACCTTTACCCATACTTCTCNACTCTCGCTGCCAATGATGTTCTCGCGGGCTACCTTCTGGTGTTCCTCGAGGGNGAGAAACATTAATTTGCCGANGACACGTTCGGTGCCTCGTCGCAACCCCTTTATAATGTCAGTTCCTTGATCTTCCTCCCCACGAATTAGGTGCCGCAATGTTCCGAATTGCTCATTTCTTACTTTTGGCTACATGCATTGCCGTGTTTGCTTGTGGTGGAGGGCAAGAGGTGCGTTTTCTGAGCATGGGGACGGCACCTCCAGGGGGCGCGTTCTTTGTTGTCGGTGGTGCCATGGCNAGGGTTTTCAACGAGAACACTAGTGNNTTCAGCATGACCGCCGAGGCGACGAGCGGCTCGCAGGAGAACATCCGGCGGTTGACCAGCGGAGAACTAGACTTCGCCCTTTCGAATTCGGCGATTACCTATTTTGCAGTACGCGGAACTGAAGGTTGGACCCAGGCTTACCCGATGAGAGCTGTGATGACGTTGGCTCCGAACGTAGCGATGTTCGTCGTTGCGGCCGACTCTGCCGTCGAAAGCATCCCTGACCTCGCTGGAAGTCGCGTTAGCGTCGGACCGGCAGGAGCGGGGTTCGAGTACTTCATTCGTCCACTGTTGGCTGCGCACGGGGTGACCTACGATGACTTCTCCCCGATTAACGCGACCCAAGCTGGGGCAGTGGACTTGCTGACCGATGGGTCGGTGGTGGCGGCCTTCCTCGGCGGTGCGGTGCCGACTGCGTCAATCACACAGGCGGCGGCAGTGCTGGACATTCGCCTGGTTCCTTACGGCCCCGCAGCAATGCAGCAACTCATCACAGAATACGTGTTCTTTAATCCAGCGACGATTCCAGCTGCTACCTACCGTGGAATAGACACCGATTACAAAGGTCTCGACGTCGGCTCGATGCACCTTATTACTAGTGCCGACGTGAACGAGGAACTTGTCTATGAGGCTACCAAAACGCTGTATGAGAACCGAGAGGCAGTAGTCTCCCAGCATCCTGCTGGCCGCGCCATCAACGCGAGCAATGTGGTGCGCGACACTGGCACCGAGTTTCACCCTGGCGCCGTGCGGTTCTACCGGGAGATCGGCATCTGGCCGCAATGACCGTTAATGATGCACCTAGTGTCCGACTAGCTGAGCGCTTGGTCGTTATCGTATTAGGCTCGGTGATGTGCCTACTCACGCTAATTGAGGTGAACTACCCACATCTTGCCCCACCTGCACAGCTGTCGCTGTTCGCTCTGCTCGGCTTGGTGCTGTGTTTCTTGACGGTGCCAGCGCACAAGAAGCTACAGCACAAGAACTGGGCGCGCATGCTCGATTTCGGGCTCGTTGGCCTCACGACGATGTGTTTTGGGTATGTTTTTACGCAGAACGAACCGTTGCTCGGTAACCTTTGGATTGGCGGCCAGTCGCTCGGCAACCGTGCTGGATCCGAGTCAAACGCAGAAACAGTGATTGGTTTGCTGGGCCTCATTCTGATCCTGGAGGCAGCTCGTCGGTCGCTTGGTTGGGCGCTACCTATCCTAGCCAGCGTTTTTCTTGCTTATGGATATCTTGGCCCCTACTTGCCGGTATGGTTGTTTCCGCACCGTGGCTACAGTGTAGAGCGCCTTGTCGCTCAAGCGTTCCTGCACAGCCAGGGTGTTTTCGGCATCGCGATGAACGTCATGTTCACATACGTTTTTTTATTTGTGGTTTTTGGGGCCTTCTTGCAAGCAACTGGCGCAACCCGTTTCATTATCGATTTCGCGGACAGCATCTTCCGCGGCAGCCCCGGTGGACCGGCGAAAGTGGCCGTAGTTAGTTGCGGCATGATGGGTTCTCTGTCGGGCAGTGCTGTTGCTACCTGCGCCGTAGTTGGAACCCTAACGATTCCAAGCATGCGGGCGGCAGGTTTTCGATCGAAAGTCGCAGGGGGAATCGCCGCTGCAGCCAGCTCGGGTGGTGCTCTAATGCCCCCTGTGATGGGTGCCGGTGCCTACATGATGCTAGAAATCGTGCAACCTTCTGTGACTTACCTTGAGGTCATCCGCGCCGCATTATTGCCAGCGATTCTCTACTACTCGTCGTTGCTGTTCATTGTGCACTTCACGGCCCGCCGATTGGTTGGAGATATGGCAACCGAAGGCCAGGTTGCCGAGGCGGGGACGCCGTCGACATTTCGGGTTCAGTGGGAAGGCATGATCTTCGGAGGCGCATTGGTGGTTCTGATTGCCTTGCTGCTTTTTGGCAACACACCGTTTCGGGCGGTAACTATGGCACTGGTTACAGTGGTGATCCTTGGCATGCTGAACGAGCGTACCCGAATAAAAGCCCCAGATTTTTTCAGGGCTTTTGGTCAAGCTGCCGTCGACATGCTGCCGCTCGTAGCGGCAGCAGCATGCGTGGGTGTTGTTATCGGAGTCGTCACCCTCACTGGCGTGGGCACACGCCTTCCAGCGACTATCATTCCGCTTGCTGAGCAGAGTTTGTTGCTGGCTCTTGTACTCATCATGGCTTCGTCAATCGTTCTTGGCATGGGCTTGCCGTCGGCAGTTGTTTACCTTCTCCTAGCTACCCTCCTCGGTCCGGTTCTGGGCAATCTCGGTGTTGTGCCACTTGCGGCGCATTTATTCATCTTTTACTTCGGGATGATGTCAATGGTGACCCCACCGGTCGCTCTCGCTGCGTACGTGGCTGCGTCGATTGCAGGCGCTGACATTATGCAGACGGGGTGGCAAGCTTTTCGTTTCGCCCTCGTTGGTTTCACGTTGCCGTACATCTTTGTGTTTCGCCCCGAGTTGTTAATGCTTTCTGGCGACGGCAGCACCGCATCGATTGGGGCGATTGTTTACGCAACCACAATAGCGGCGTTGGGCGTCTTGGGTTTTGCTGCCGGGCTCGCTGGCTTCTTGTTCAATAATTTGTCGCCCGTAGCGCGCGGTTCCTCGATCGCGGCGGCTGCATTATTGCTCGTTCCCGGGCAGGGTATTGAGTTATACGGCACCCGAATCCTGGTTCTTGACCTCGCTGGTATCGTGCTGCTTGGTGCCGTGGCGGTCACGAGCTGGAAGTTGCGCGGTTGATTGTCAATGGTCTTTCCCGCGACAATTCATTCAACCTGCGAGGCGGGCCGAAGGCCAGCCTAGCAACGGCGGTCTTTTTACTTACTGGTTAGGCTTCCTTCAGAAACGGAGTCGCCCAATGATTATTTATCGCACCTTTGTCGTCATTGCGTTAACTGTCATCGTTTCCATGCTGCTTGTGGCACAAACGACCATTGCGTTGCAGTCCGAAGCGCCTCAGGAAGAAAATCGCCGCCTGATGACAGCATGGGATACGCAGAACTTCACAACAGTAGGAAGCCCCCGTATTTCGCCAGATGACCAGTGGGTCCTTTACACGCAGAGCGTCCGAGACTGGGATGACGATGAACTTGACCGGGCTACGCGCATTTGGAGGGTTCGCACCGACGGTACTGATCGTCGCCGGCTCACCTTTGGCGAGTCGGACACAGGATCACCGGCTTGGTTTCCGGATGGCAGCAAGATTGCATTCGCGTCTGGCCGAGCCGAGGGTGAAGAGACCCAAATCTTTTCCATGTATGTGGATGGCGGCGAAGCATGGCAAGTTACCGAGCACGAGGGAGGGGTTTCTCAGTTTTCGATCGCACCAGATGGCGAAAAGATCTTGTTTACTGCGCGCGACCCTTTGAGCGAGGAGCAGGCAAGGCGNCAAAAAATACACGACGATGCCGAGGTAGTCGATAAGAATTTCCAGATGACCCACCTCTGGTTCTTTGACATCGATTCTGGCGAGAGCAAGCGTCTGACCAGCGGCGATTTCACCATCTCGGATCCCCAGTGGGCTCCAGATTCTTCGAAGATTGCGTACGTTACCCGGCCCACCCCTAAGGTCGATGATTCATCATGGAGTGACGTGTGGGTTGTTGATCTTGAAGGCAACGCTGAACTCTTTTATGAGAACGAAGGGCCCGACGCCAGTCCCCGCTGGTCGCCCGACGGCAACACATTAGCCATGGCATCGAAGCCGCAACCGGGGAATACGCAGTGGTACAGCAAGTTGCACCTGTTCCCCGCTGATGGCGGTGAACCCATCATCATGCTCGACGACTTTGATCTTGCCTTCGGGCAGCCGATGTGGGCGCGCGATGGCCGAACGATCTACTGGTCGACGGGACAGGGTACGGTTACCAACCTATTTGGCGTCGACCTGGACTCCGGTGAGTTGACCATCAGACGCGCTCCGATGCGCGGNGCCAACGGCCAGTGGCAGTTATCACACGACGGCAACTTCTGGGTGTTCAGTCACAGTGACCCTGGGCGCCCCGGCAACCTTTGGGTTGCGACAAGAGAGGGTGATGGTTTCGGGCCGGCCGTGCAACTCACTGACGCCAACCCGTGGGTTGAGCAAGAAGAAGTGCAGCTCGGCAGGGTCGAATCTGTCCGCTGGACGAACTCCGATGGGGGCACCATTGAAGGGGTCTTAACCTATCCGATCGATTTTCATGAAGGCACACGATACCCCCTGATCGTCAACCCTCATGGCGGCCCCAGCGGTGCCTCGATGGAAAGTTTCAGTTCGACCAACCACATGTTCGCCGGCAANGGATTCCTGGTGCTTCAAATNAACTTCCGTGGCAGCTCCAACTACGGCCAAGAGCATCTCAATGCGAACCAGGACAACTGGGGCATCCGTGACTACGACGACATCATGACCGGTGTCGACTACGTCACAGAGCAAGGTTGGGCTGACCCCGATCGTATGGTTGCTTACGGATGGAGCTACGGTGGCTACATGACATTCTGGATGTCGACGCAGACTGATCGGTTCAAGCTGATCTCACCAGGCGCCGGTTTGTCGAACCTTTATTCGATGTACAGCACCACGGACATCCCCGCTTACCTAGGTTGGTTCTTCGGCACCCCCTGGGACAATGAAGACATCTATCGGCAACTCTCGCCGATTCGTCATGCGAATAAGGTCACCGCGANGATTTTGATTATGCACGGTGCCAATGACGAGCGCGTNCCACCAGAACAGGCGGTGGAGTTCTATAAGGCTCTGACCGACCTTGGNAAAGACGTNTCTTTTGTTCGCTACCCGCGNCAGGGGCATGGCATCNGCGAACCNCGTCTGGCNATGGATCGNCTNCGTCGTTACGTGTGTGCTTTNACCGANGTATTGGGCATGGANGCGACCACCGAGCAGTGTGANGGTGNNGTGCCGATGGTNGATACCGGAGACGGTGANAACATGGACGACAAAGGGATNANNGANGNTGGNTTNCCAGAGAGCGCTGTNGACATTGAGTTGCTGCATGNTGAGGGNCTCGACTGCGGGATTTTTGAGGTGAACTGTTATCTCAAAGATGAGTAAATGCCTGCCGTTGCAGTCCAGAACGCTTGATGTGTGTTACGGAAGCCTGGGAAAGTCGGGATGTGACTGAATCGATCATCGACAAATTTGAGCGCCCGTTGCGTGACCTTCGTGTCTCGGTAACGGACCGGTGCAACTTTCGGTGTCGCTACTGCATGCCTCGCGAAGTGTTCGGCGAAGGCTATGAGTTCCTCCCGCGACGCGCGATCCTTCGGTTTGAGGAGATCCAGCGTGTCGTGCGCATCGTGGCTGGGTTNGGGGTACGGAAGGTACGCATAACGGGAGGCGAACCGCTACTGCGNCGCGACCTGTCTCAACTCATCACTATGCTTANCCAGATCAAGGGCGTGGAGTTGGCATTGACGACCAATGGAGCGCTGCTACCCGAGCAAGCTCAGGCACTTGCTGACGCTGGGCTCAAACGGGTCACCGTGAGCTTGGATTCTCTAGACGACAAAACTTTTCGGGCCATGAACGATGCGGACTTTCCAGTCGCTGATGTCCTTGATGGCATCGAGGCAGCAGCTGTTGCTGGACTAACNCCGATCAAAATCAACGCCATGGTGCAGCGTGGCGTCAACGAAGATTCGGCCGTCGAGCTGGCGCGATATTTCAAAGGGTCTGGCCATATCGTGCGATTCATTGAATTCATGGATGTGGGCATGACTAATAATTGGCGGCCTGAGGATGTTTGTGTGGGGGCCGACATCGTCGAGCGCATTACGGCTGAGTTTCCTGCCGAACCGGTATCTNCGGCCTACCGTGGCGAGGTTGCCAAACGCTGGCGCTACACCGATGGCGAAGGAGAATTCGGCATCATTACCTCAGTGACGGAGCCGTTCTGCGGCGATTGCACACGCGCCCGCCTTTCCGCGGAGGGTGTTTTGTACACGTGCCTGTTCGCGGGCGAAGGAACTGATCTGCGCGATACTCTGCGCTCCGGAGGGTCTGACGAAACGCTGCGTACCCTCCTCTCGGATATCTGGTCAAGNCGGGAGGATCGTTACTCGGAACGGCGCTTCAAGGAGAGCAAGTTACCATCCCGTATCGAAATGTCTTATATCGGGGGCTAATTGAGNCGGNNCNGACTCCTNTTTTGCATACAGGCAGGACAAGCCGCCACTCAGACGTTAAATGATCCGCCCTTCCCCTGCGTAAAGTAAGGGTTTTGGCCAGAGGCATGGTCGGTTGTGTCGTAGACGCTNTCGATTTCCGGGATCTGTTCCTTGAGCATGCGCTCAATTCCNTGTTTTAGGGTTACGTCGACCATGCCGCATCCCTGGCAGCCACCGCCAAGCTCGACGTAGGCAATGCCTTCTTTTACCTCGAGCAACGTGACGTGACCGCCATGAGTCTGGACGCCGGGATTCACCTGTTCATTGATGAACTGCTGCACCCTCGCGAAAAGGGGGTCGCTCGAAGGATCAGGCTCATTTGGGTTGTCGACGCTGAACCCGCCTCCGGAGACACTGTCAACGAAGTCGACAGAGGCACCTCGAAGCAGGTGAAAGCTGAAGCCGTCGACTAAGAGATCAAACCCTTCTTGAGGCAATATGACATCGTTTTCCCGAGGCTCGTCGAATCTGAACCCGCATTCGTAGCTGGTGCGACCACCTTGCACGTAGACCCGCAGACTGGTGTCATTGGGTTGTTCCGTGGCCTCGGCGAACTCCAGCACCTTCATCGCGGCCCCTGTAGTAAACGTGATTGGGTTGGTGTCCACTGTAGTGTCTTCTCCTGCTAAATTAACTTCTTTCTGGCCCATGGACCCCTCCACCCCAGCAAGGCAAGAAAACAAAAGGTCAATGGAAGGTTATGGTACAGGAGGAGGGCGGTAAAGTGGTCTCGAGCGTGGTCCCTGGCTCTTATTGTGTAGGCTCGATTTCAAATTCGAGTTGTGAATAAGCGCGGCGCAAAGCTGCTTCCGCTTCAGCCGGCGTATCGGCATGCGCGAATATGAATCCAAGATACCTATTCCCCTCTGGCAATGGTCGCACGCGCTGGCCAGGGTTGATCGTCAGAGTGACCTCACTGATTGCTTGGCAGCCACGGGCCGCATTGACTCCACGGACACGGCGAAATACGCCGGCTGCGGGGATTGGGAGCATCATTACACCACCGGCCCGATGGTTTTCCGGCGATAGATCACAGGTCATGCTAAGTGCGTGACGCAAAATAAGCTCCTCAAGAGACACACCGTTGGCAAATTTCAGAACTCGTGGGCACAGGCCACCCATGGCGCGCGCNGCCAAGTCAATGATATGAACACCGTCCTGGTTGACGCGCACCTCGGCGTGCATCGGACCCTCCCGAAGGCCGAGTGNGNCAACAGCTTTTTCAATNGTAGTGACGATTTCTCGTTGNGNCTCCATGCAAGCACGCGACGGGGTCACATAGATGGTTTCTTCGAAATAGGGTCCNTCGAGGGGGTCGGGCTTGTCGAAAATCGCCAGCGGATGCACGGAACCTTTCGTGATTATGGCCTCGATCGCATACTCGACCCCAGGTACGTAATCCTCTACGAGGATCAAGTGCGATTCATTAGAACCACCACCAGCTGCAAATTCTTCGTGGAGGATATCGGCGATACGCTGGGCAGCTTGGCGGAAGCTGCCCGTATCGTCGGCGCGTATTACGCCCCGACTGGCTGATAAAAACGTTGGTTTCAGAACNCAGGGGAAAGATATGCCATGGACAGAGTTACCTGTGCGCTTGAGTGCCTCCTGCACCGCGGTACCCAAACGTGAAATGCGTTCTTCTTTGCACTGTGACGTAAATCCCGGCCCCAGATCGATGACTTGGTACCCTGGAGAAGGCAGTCTTGCATCGTCGAGCGCTCTTCGCAGGTTTAGCTTGCTGCGGGTAGNAAGCACGGCTTCTACAGGATTGTGTGCTAGGCCTAGTGCTTCACCCACTGCCGCTGCAAGCACGGTCGTCTCATCATCGGTAGCGACCACGGCGTCGATCGGGAANCGGCGGTGAAATTNCTCAACTNTGNCGCNGGCCCNGACAAGGTCCTTGAAATCAAGCGTAANCGTTGATTCTGGCGCAATTTTTTGAAGCGCTTGTTGGCCATCGGTGCCCACCGTAATGGTCACGCCGAGCCGCGCGGCCGCTTGCACGAAGTCCGACGCGTGGTANGTCGTCGACGGCATCAATATGAGAACCCTTGGGANTTGATTCAGCGGTTCGTCTCGAGCCAGTTCTTAGCGGCAGGATGCAAAAGTATAGGAGCATCTTCCATCGAAGAAAGATCGATCTGGGCGGCGATCTTGTTCACGCGTATCAGTGACTCTCTATGATCGCGGAGCACATCGAGGAGATTCNTTACGGACGTTGGANCAAGGCTCTCGAGTCCCACCACCCAATTCATAACCGCCACCGTGGCGATGTTGGTCCTTAGGCCGGCGTAGGTGCCGGNGGGTATCTCTGTATCAGTGTAAAAGGGATACAGTGCCCGCATCCTCTCGGCCGCTTCCCCTGAGACCGGCAGTAAGGTAACAGCGGCNTTTGTCGTGGCCTCGAGAACCGCGGCGGCTGGATATCCAACCGAGAAGATCGCCCCATCTATGGCTCCGTCGCGCAGTGCTGCCGAAGATTCGGAAAACGAAAGATAACGCTTGTCAATTGACTCATAGTCGAGGGCATACGCTGCTAGCAAATGGCGCGAAAACTGCTCAGTCCCGCTGCCTGCGGCCCCTACTGAAACTGTTTTGCCGCCGAGATCAGCGACCGACATAACACCCGAGCCATCGCGAACGAGTACATGCGCTACGTTGGGGTACAACGGGGCGACGATTCGCAGCTCTGGAACCGAATCTGGGCTGCCGTTTTTGCTAAATGCTTCAGCGATTGAAGTTCCGATTGCGAAACCGAGATCAATTTGACCGTTGGCGATGCGAGCAATGTTCTCCACTGATCCGCCGGTGACCTCGGCGGTGTATGTGTGCTCGCGATCGTTACTTGAAAGCAACGAGGCAATTGCTCCGCCGAGAGGGTAGTAGATTCCTCCAGTCCCCCCGGTGCCAATACTCAAGAATTGAACTTGGCTCCTTTCGACGGAACAAGCGAAACCGGGAACGATGAGCAAAAGCAAAGTGCTGACGGTCAAGCAAGTGAGCACGGTGCTTCGGCTAGGTTGCCGCATAAGCCTTCGGGGGGAACTGGACATGAGATTGGAACGTGGGTCCAGTTTGTCTGGTTGGAAAGGCAGGGGACTTCACCATCGATGACGCTAATTGCTCAGTGTGTTATGTCGGTCGCTGACTCCAGCTTACCCTCGGGTTTGCGCCAGAGCCACAACGCAGCGGCGAAAATCGCCATGCCCAACCCGTCACTGGGCCACCCGGGAGCCAGCAGCGCGATTCCAGCGGCAACCAGTATGGCACGCCCGGATACGGATATCGGGCGCCCTATGTAGCCAACGATTCCAGCAGCAAGTGAAGTTACCCCGATGGCTGCTCCTAGCGCTGTGGCAAGAATTTCGAAAACCGTGCCCGATAACAATAAGAAGGGATCGTAAATGAACGCGAACGGTACGAGGAAGCCGCCGACTGCCAAACCCATCGCGGTTGCTCCCGTGCGCAGCGGTGACGAACCAGCTAGGCCGGCCGCTGCGTAAGCGGCGAGTGCGACCGGTGGCGTCACGTTAGACATGCAGCCGTAGTAGAAGATGAATAAGTGGGCCGCGAGCAGAGGCACGCCAAGCTCGGTCAGGGCGGGTGCGCCAAGCGCGGCGAGGACGACGTAGGCCGCTGTGGTTGGCAAGCCCATGCCGATGACAATCGACCCCAATGCTGTAAGCAACAGGGCAACGGGAAGGTGCCCCTGGGCAACGGTAATGATCAGTTCCGACATTCGGAGCCCGATCCCGGTTAACGACGCGACACCGACTACGATTCCGGCGGTTGCGCACGCCGCCGCCACTTGAACCGTGCCGGCTGATCCAGTGATCAGTGTCTTTCGCCACTCAGCGCGGTCCATTCGAGTAGCCGATCGGGCTGTGGCTACGACAGCCGCGGTGATCGCACCCCAGAAAGCAGCTCGCATCGGGGAACGACCAAGTGCCAGAAATACGACGATCACAAAGATTGGCACCAGCAGGTGGAGGCGTTGGGCTAGCGTTCCGGGTTCTGTGGATTCTGGAGTGGTGCCCAGGTTTTCCTTTGCGGCCGCGAAATGGATTGCCATGTAGAGCCCGGTGTAGTACAGAGCTGCGGGAATTAGTGCTGCGGAGGCGACCTGCAGGTAGGGGATATTCGTCCAGGTAGCGAGAATGAACGCACCGGCGCCCATGACCGGCGGCATCAACTGCCCGCCAGTACTTGCTGCCGCTTCGATGGCACCTGCCATCCGTGGGCGGAATCCCGAGCTCTTCATCATAGGGATAGTCAGTGCTCCGGTGGTGGCAACGTTTGCCACTGCGCTGCCGGACAACGAACCCATTAAGGCACTGGCTACTGACGCGGTTTTGGCTGGGCCCCCACGGCTACGGCTGGAAATGCGGCTGGCCAGCCCGATCAAGAGTTTTCCGCCTCCGCCAGCTTCAAGAATCGCCCCGAACAGAACGAACAGATACACGAAATTTGCCGAAACCCCGAGCGGGATTCCCCAGATGCCCTCGGTCGAGAGATAGAGGTGTTCGATGAGTCGTTGCGCGCCGTAGCCTCGGTGGGAGAGAAAACCCGGGAGATAGGGCCCAGAAAAAGCATAGGCGATCGCTGTTAGAGCCACTGTGACAAGTCCCCAGCCAGCTGTTCTGCGGGCGAGTTCAAGCACAATGACAATAACCACTGCACCAGCGGCTAAATCGAGCGTGGTAGCGGCACCGACACGGCTGACGAGCGCTTCTTGTTGACTGACTATGTACAAACACCCGAGCATTACTGCTGCGATCAAGAGAACTGTTTCGGCTCGGTTGCAGCGACTTTTGTCTCGCACCCCGACACCGAGAAAACCGAGGGTTGCCATCAACGCTAGGTGAATCGGGCGTTGAACGAGTGCTGTGAACGGCGAAATCCCGGCAGCGTAAAGGTGAAACGCTGCAGCAGTAAGTGCAATACCGATAATTAGGTGACGCCGCATGGACGGCTACCTTACCGTGTTATCTTGCTTTACGAGGTCTATATAAAACGGGACCGACTTATTGGGCGGTGTTTATCCTGATGGACGCGCAGTCGCGCCGTTTCTGAGAGAGCCTTGAATGGTTGACCGAAACATGCAGCGGACCAATCGTGTGCTTCCTGCCGTGGTAGTGCTGTTAGCCGGTTTAATCGGTTGCGGTGGTAGCCCGTCGTTTACGCCGGAGGATGCCGCAGCGCTTATCTTAGAGCAGTATCCCGGCTCAGATTTACAGATACAGAGCGTAAGCATCGATGAAAATGACCGGGGCATTGCATCCGCACTCTTCAACGACGATGTATGGACCTTTTATTTTCGGGCGCAAGAAAATGGTGTGCATAGTTGGGTTCTCGATGCTGTCGAGACCGATGGTAGTTATTACTACCTAAAGGATCTTGAAAAAATCCCGGTCACAATCGGCCTGATGGCCGAGGTTGCAAGTGCTTTGGAGAACTACAAGGCAGCTAATGGCTCCTACCCTGAGGGCAATAACGCCGACGTTTTGTCAGTGGTGGTCCCTGATTTCAATGATGCCGAGGCCCCGTCATTTACTGATGCCTGGGACGGAATGCTTAGCTACGAGTCGGACGGTGCGAACTACACGATGATCTCAAGTGGTGCCGACAAGATAGCCGGTACCCGTGACGACATCATTCTCCACGACGGTCAATTCATTAGTGTCGAGTCTAGCGGGAGTCAAGGCTCCACACCCTAAAGCCACTATTCAACGGGTGGCTTGTTAGCGTAGCGCCTTGAAGAATTCCTTTAGAAGTTCGCTGCACGCCTCAGCCATGAGGCCACCCTCTACCGACTTCAAGTGCGGTGCAATCTTTGGATCAAAGAGGTTCATAGCTGAGCCACAGGCACCGAGCCGNTGATCCGAAGCTCCGTAAACGACGCGTTCCACTCGGGCCACCGCAATTGCCCCCATGCACATGACGCATGGTTCGAGGGTGGCAACCAGAGTAGATCGCTCAAGGCGCCAGTCACCGAAAGCTTTGCCGGCTGCCCTCAAGGCGTTGATTTCGGCATGGGCGCCAGGATCATCGCTGGCCTCAGTTGTGTTGTGACCTGAACCGATGATACTGCCGTTGAGAACAACGACCGCACCGACGGGAACTTCGCCAGCTGCGCGAGCAATCTCCGCCTCTTCCAAGGCAGCAGCCATCCAGAAACCTTCGTTAGTGACCGCTTCGGGAGCGTGCATCCTGTAAATTGTCAGCAGAGAAACAGAAAACGCGCCCTGGAGGACTCGAACCCCCAGCCTTCTGGTCCGTAGCCAGACGCTCTATCCAATTGAGCTAAGGGCGCAGGCAAGCGCCGGGCGGCGCCTGAACGAAACATCAGAATATCACCGGTTTCCGTGCTCTACCAAATCGTGATAACAAAGTAGGACCTGGACTCGGGCTCCCATTGAGCGGTACGCTGATAATAGTTAACCTCCCCTTCCCAGTTCGTTAGTGGTCCATCGNGTCGGAACCTCGATCGGCGCGGCAGGGCCCACGTTCTTTCTTGAGCGTGTAACCCTTCCGGATCAAAGCGAGGGTAGTNCAATGAGCACCCAGATGAAGTGTGGCGCAGGATTTATCGCGGTGATACTAGTTGCTTGCTTGAATTCCCAGCCGGCGTTTGCACAAGCTTCTGCCCAGCTGACCGAACAAGGCCGTGTCGCGCTTGTTAACCGCCAGTTCGACATAGCGCTCTCGGACCTTAATAAAGCCATTGAGGCAGATGCTTTGAACCCTTACGCCCATTATTACCGGGGCCTTGTGCTGGGCAATCTCGGTCGTCAGCGAGAGGCTCTCGACGCTTTTTTGAAGGCTGCCGAACTTAATCCGGGTTGGGGTGAAGCTCACCGGGTAGCGGCTATTGCTGCGCTTGATACTCGCAACCTGCCGATCGCGTGGGAACAGGCGGTCAAGGCATACCAAGCTGGCGCCGACGTTAGCCAATCAATCAACCGTTTACTGGCGATTGAAAAGGCCCCGGGTGATTTGGACGAACAGCTTGCAGCGGCACGCATTTTCGTCATGCCGGTGGACACGGAGAAACTTGAAGCGCGTCAGGACAACCCGTTTGGCGGAGGAGACGTTGTGGGCGCTGCCCTTGATCGAGGTGGCATTGCCAGCGCTGGCAGCAGCAGTGAAATTGGCAACCCGTCGGGTAGCACTGCGTCATCCCGCCAAACCAATGTCGGTGGCCAACAGGCCGCCCAAGCGCAGGCTCATTTCTACAGCCTTTTGACGCAACTTCGCCTCTCGCTTACCAACTCACGGCATTTCGGCGTCGTAGGGCAACAGGATATGGCGCGATATCTAATGGTGGTCTCAATTGACGAAATGGGGGGCGCGGGGGGAAACGCAGCCAGGGGCCACCTTAAGCTCGTCGATCCACGCAGCGGTGAAGAAGCTTATAGTCGTGTGCTCGATCTCCGAAACATTGCCTCGCTCGCCGAGCTTAACGCCGAGGTAGAACGCATCGTCAACTTGCTGGAGGAGTGGCTGCTAGACCTCTCCGGTTGACGTACCAAAACGAACACGGTACATCGCTAGAAACTTAACTTGGAGGCCGTCATGTTCTCATTTTCGTTGCGCCGCTCGCTGGCGCTCGTTCTTTGCTTTTCAATCATGGCCGTAGCATCTGTCGCTTTGGCGCAGGACCAGCAAGCCGAATTGATGGAGATTGTGATTGCCGCCGAACAGATGCTGAATCAGGGACAACCCGAACAAGCGCTTGCCGAGCTACAGAAGGTTCTCAGCCAGAACGAAGAGTTCGCTCCAGCGTACTTCCTCCAAGGGATGGTGTATGCGCGTACAGGTGATATGCCCAAGGCCTACGAGAACATGGTCAAGGCGACCGAGTACGACCCCACGATGGGAATAGCGCACCGTATGGCGTCGCAGGGCGCCGGCGCCATGGGCAATTTCGATGGTGCTTGGGAGCATGCGATAAAGGCACACCAGGCGGGAACCGACATGAGTGATGCATTTGAAGCCCTCTCGTCTATGGGAGAACCTCCCGCCGGTTTGGAAGCAGCGATGGCTGTGCCTCGTGTATGGATCGGCCCGATGGACACCTCGAACTGGGAGGCGACGTCGGCAACAGCAGGGGGCAGCGCCAGCGGCAGGGCCTCGGACGACGCCAGCGCCGCGCGCATCCTGGCGGAAGCTGCTCAGGATATTCAACGTTGGGGCAAGGCGGCCAGGAAAGCGTTCGCGAACTCGCCAGCGTTCGGCCTGGTCTCACGGGCTGAGCAAGCGACTTACATGCTGCAGCTTGAGGTTGACTCCATGGCTGACAGCTCCCGTCGCAGAACGCGCGGCTATCTGAAGCTAGTCGACGTCCAGAGCGGCGAGGAAGGCTACCGTCGTCGCGTCACGTTCGCGGACATCGGGTCAGATGGGGATTTAATCCGCGACTTCGACCGCATCATAAGCATCATGGAAGAGTGGGCTGCGGAGCAACGTCGCTAGACTCATGAGGTTGTCGCAACCACGCGCACCCTGGGTTGGCATCGGGGCGCTCGCGCTTGTTTTTGTGGCGCCGGCTCTTGCGNCTGCCCTGGTTTCTCAGCAGGCAGAAGCGTCTGCCCAGCTGACNGAGCAAGGTCGCCTCGCGTTTGTTAACCGTCAGTTCGACGTAGCGCTCTCGGACCTCAATAAGGCCATTGAAGCTGATGCTTCGAACCCTTCTGCGCATTATTACCGGGGCCTTGTGCTGGGNAANCTCGGTCGTGAGCGAGAGGCTCTCGACGCTTTTTTGAAGGCTGCCGAACTTAATCCCGGTTGGGGTGAGGCGCATCGCATGGCAGCGGTGGCTGCGCTTAACACTAACAACCTGCCGATTGCGTGGGAACAGGCGGTCAAGGCGTACCAAGCCGGCGCCGACATTAGCGAATCAATCAACCAGTTGCTGGCGCTTGAAAAGGCCCCGGGCAACTTGGACGATCAACTGGATGCGGCGCGTGTCTTTGTTGGCGGCTTCGACACTTCTGTGTTCGACCGCGATGGAAGCCGGATGGGCGCCAAGGCGATTCTCGCCCAGNCGGCCGCTGATCTGTTTAGTTTCCAACAGACAGCGCGAGAAACGCTGTCGGAGTCTGCCGCGTTCGGGCTGGTGCAACGNCAGGAATCAGCCCAGTACATCATGATGTTCGAGATCGAATTTCTTACCGATACTCTCAACGGATCGCCTCGGCGTTTACGTGGGGTGTTGAGGTTGGTCGATGCGCGAAGCGGCGAAACAGNCGATCGACGGCGCATCGATTTCGNNGACATTAATTCGCTCNGTTATTTGAACCGNGAATGGCGTCGAATTGTCGGGCTTATGGAAGAGTGGGCTGCCGAGCGTGGTGGCTAGTAAGGGATCGGCAGGCACTCTGGGAAGTCTTTAGCCTTTACTACCGGTACCAGGCCGTGTGCGCGGTTCCGGCTGGCTGGTTGGCTCGAAGGTGATCNGCAGCGATGCGGAGAAANTCGACNGTTCTGAGGTCCTCGCCGTCGCGTTCGGGGCTGTAACCGATCCAGCAGTGTGGCTTGCGGCGGCCGTACTCGAAGCTTGCTTCGGCCGGGGGATTGTCGACGGTCGTCAGAAACTCCTCAAGCAAGTAGACGGCCTCTTCGAGATAGTAGGTGTCCATCTCGCCTGTGGCGACGTGAATCTTGCCGCGTAGCAATTCGCCGACGCTCGACCAGTTCTTCCGCAAATAGTTGTGCAGGTCGAAGTTCTCCAGCCAGTATTTTGCCACCGCGNNATTGATCTCACCGGTCAGCGGNTCCCAGATGCGAGCCGGNTAGCCGTTGTCNCCCAGCGGCCCGTAGACCGCCTCCCAGATTGCCCACTGGCCGCCGGAGCGGCTATCAGGNCCGACGGCAAATTCGTAGAGGTTCTCCATGCGAACCGTCGAACGCACGTTGCCGTCGGGTCGCCTCGNGTTGGGCCGCTCCACCTTCAACCAGTCGTACTCGGTNAAGTACGCGTTGGTNTCNTCGTACACGTTGACGATCTGGTAGTAGTTGAAATCCACTGGATCAGGACACCATCCCCAGGTACCGCCGTAGACGTCGGGATAGAAGATCTGCATGGCGAGCGCCTCCCAGCCTCCTGTCGAGCCACCCGACAGGACGCGCGCCCAAGTTTCGGGGATCATCCGAAATTTTTCCTCGAGGTAGGGGATCAGTTCGTTGTGGATTGCGTCTCCGTAGGGGCCGACGTTCACTGAGTTCACTGAGTACGAGGTGTCGTAGTATGGATTAGCATCGCGGATGCTGACCGCGATCATGCGCGGCGCTTCATCAGAGACCCAAAAATCGCGGACGCCAGCGGAGCGACTAACATCGCTTTCTGGGTCATCACCAAGCTCCCGGTATCCGAACGGCGCACCCCGCCCCGGAAAGTGTCCCTGGGAATAGATGGTCGGGTAGTAGGTTTCGGTATTTGTTTCGTAGCCTTCCGGCAGCAAGACATTGGCTCCTATGTACATGTCACGTCCCCAGAATTGGCTCAGTACACCGGAACGGATCTTTACGAACTTTACCCGTGCGGTATCACGTGGGTTGCCCTGTTGCAGGACCTCGCCCGCAAGTAACGGCTCGACCGGCGGGATGACCTCGTTGATGTCCAAATCGACAACGCGCGGCGAGCGCGTGCTGAAGATCACCCGCGAGACAGCGCTATGGGCATTGCCTGGCGCTCGGAAGACACTCTGCCCCGAGCCCGAGTTCAGGTGCATTCGCAGGACGTGGTTATCGGAACGCTCGAAGGTCGTATAGACGTTCAGAAAAGCTTGCACGAAATAAGAACCGTCGGGAATCTCAGAGATTTGCTCAAGCGGGTAGCCAAATACGGCGGTGTCGTTGCTGTCTAGCATCACGGAATCGCCGCCGCCGAGGCCGCTCACGTCGACGCCCCAAATAGGTACCCCGGTAAGGCTGGTTTGAAGGCGCGGCTCGCGTTCGTCGGTGCGGGAAACGATGACGTAAGCGCGGCCGGTGATCGGAGTCTCGAGGCCAAGGTCGGCGATAGCTTGCTCGGCTTCGGTCGACAAGGTGAGGCGGAAGCGTAAGGACTGCCCCGATTCGGTTTGCTTGCCCTCGGCGCCCGCGACCCCTGGCAACGCGACAGCCGTGGCCATCCATATAAGTATTGATACGGTAACGATCAAAGCCATCGACAATCCGGGCATTAGCTTTGAATGATCCGTCAAGCTTCTTCCTCCACCCAGCAAACGTCATCACCTACGGTGATCTCACCGTCGTCAATCACGTAGCCGAAAGCTCCGCCGCGCCAATTGGGCTTAAGTGCGTCTTCAAGTCCGGGGCATGCCTCCTCCATCAAGTTACACGGCGCAGTTTCGTTGACCATTTTTATGCGCACACCACCGATGGAAACTACCTTGTCGCGTGAGTGTGCTAGCTCGATGCCACTAACCATCAAATTAGCGCGTCGGGTCGATGGATCGAGTGTCACGCCAAGTGAAGAGGTGACCGACTCCCAGATTTCTTTCTCCATAATTGTCACCTGTCGCCAGCCACCCCAATTTGCGTTACCGACGATGCCCTTCTTGGCAGCCAAGGTGACCTGTTGGGCAGCATCCATCTTGCCACCGCGGGCTCGTTTCACCCAGATTGCTTCGAGGCGGCCAGGCGTCGACGCATTATCGTCAACTGCGGCCGAATCGGTGTGGATCTTTCGCTCGTCGTTCACGTTTCAGCCTTGCCGTCACCGAGACACTCGGGCGATTCATTTCGCTCTTGGTCCGCCTGCCACTCGCTTGGCGTCAGTGTTTGCAACCCAAGAGCATGGATGTCATTTTTGACCTCGTCGGCNAGGATTGCGTAGACAGCTTGGTGACGTTGCACGGCTGACTTGCCTTCGAACTGTTCCGAAACAATCAGCAGGCGGAAGTGTGACTCGGCGCCGGCCGGAACGTTGTGCATGTAGCTTTCATTGTTGACCTCCAAGTGCACGGGATGGAAGCCATCAAACACCTTCGATTCGATCCTCCTAGACATCGCTCCGCCAACGCTCATTTTGTCGGAATTCGGGTCTCTCATGTGCTCCTTTCCGCAAAGGTCGCAGGCTAATCATAGTCTGAGACCCTGAGATCACGGAGTCGCTGAAGGACAAAACCTATGAAAAAAGCGCGGCGATCAGCTCCTTCTAGAAGCACATCGCCGCGCAATTTTTTTGATCAATAGGCGTTGCTTATTGCTTGGTTGCTGTCCAAGTGATTGCCATACCACCACCACCACCACGACCGCCGAAGCTGATCTCACCAGACATTGTGTTGCCGTCAACCACGCCTTCCCAGGCCCTTNCACCACGACCGCCGCCACCACCACGGCCGCCGCCGCCACCACCGCCGCCGCCACCACCGCGGCGGTTGCCACCACCACCCATGCTCATGTTGAGTGTGATGTTGTTGCCATCGATGGTGCCCGTCAGCTCAGAGGAATTTTCCTGGCCTTCGCGTAGCGATGTGCCGCTGAGCGTCGAGCCGTCCTGCTCGATGTTGAGCGTAATTGTGCTATCGCCCCGTGGCGTACTGATGGTCAGCAGCCACTTGCCAGCCACATTTGCGTTTTGTACCGCAAGGCCCACGGTGGGCAGGGCCAGCAGAATCGCTAGACTTGTTATCAATGAGAACTTCACTAGGCGTTTTTGCATACCGTCCTCCTTATAGTTAAGTACGCTAGTTGCTTCCCGTATTCTGAAGCATAACTGGTGGTTACGGTGCAATTGTGCTGCCGGACAGCGTTTAGTGTCAGTAATTGTCGAGTAAAGATTTGTAAAAAATAGATGGTGGGTCCGTGTCTCAGTGTTCCCTAGTTAGTGTTCAGGCACCAGCTGGGTGTAAGCCAGTTCAGTCGTAAGGGAACCTATGAGTTGTTTATGCTTGAAGTTTGTGCCGCCCCCTTGCGCCCCGTCTAAAATTAGGACTCAGACGCCATCGAAGCACCAGGAGATCAGCCACGATGAAGATCCGCGCCGCCGTTCTGGAAGAATTTGGCCAGCCACTCCAGGTCCAGGAACTCGACCTCGAAGGTCCCAAAACCGGTGAAGTCTTGGTCAAAGTTGAGGCGTGTGGGGTCTGCCATACGGATCTGTACACAGCCAGTGGCTCTGATCCGAGCGGCTACGTCCCGACCGTGCTAGGGCACGAGGGTGCTGGCGTCGTGGAGGCGGTGGCCGATGGGGTGACACTAGTAAAGCCCGGGGATCATGTCATCACGCTTTTTTCGCCAGAGTGCGGCGAATGCCACCACTGCACCAGCGGCAAAACCAACATCTGTACGGCAATCCGTGAAACCCAGGGCCAGGGGGTGATGCCCGATGGCACGTCNCGCTTGTCACGTGACGGCGAGCCAATTCGCCACTTCATGGGTACGAGTACGTTTGCCGAATACACGGTGATGCCGGAAATCGCGCTCGCCAAGATCAACAAGAATGCCAAGCTTGACGTTGTTTGCACGTTGGCATGTGGCGCGGCCACTGGTCTGGGCGCTGCGATGTACAGAGCCCAAGTCGTGCCGGGATCTACTTGCGCTGTTTTTGGTGCTGGCCTTGTTGGCCTTGGCGCGGTCGCTGGCTGCAAGATTCAAGGCGCGGAGCGTATTATCGCCGTCGACTTATCCGCTGACCGGCTTGAGGTTGCGAAGCACTACGGAGCAACCGAACTAATCGTAGTCGGCGGTGACGCCGACCCGGTGCAGCAAATCCTTGCGATGACTGATGGGCTTGGTGCCGATTACACATTTGAAGCAACTGGACTAGTCAGCGTCATGGCCCAAGCGGTGGAGGCAGCGCGCATGGGTTGGGGTGTTTGTACNGTGCTTGGTGTCGCTGGCAAGGGGGAGACACTCGACATCATTCCACGCTTCTTGATTACAGGACGCACGGTGATCGGTGGCAGCTTTGGCGGTACCCGAGGGCGCACCAACGTGCCGGAACTGGTGGACATGTACCTCGAAGGCAATCTTGACCTTGACGGGTTTATTTCGCACCACATCGTGCTCGATGAAATCAACAAAGGCTTCGAGCTGATGGAGGAGCAGGATGGCATCAGGTCGGTAATCACATTTTAAATAAGGGCAAGGCAATGATCGTTGAAAGAGCACTGAATGAACAGTATTTATCGAATAGCTTCGTTGTTGGTGATAATCCAGGCGGCAAATGCGTAATCATCGACGCCGGAGGGCCGCCCGAACCCTTAACCGACTTCATCTCCGAAAATGACTTAACGGTCACCCATCTTTTATGTACCCACCATCATGTCGACCATGTCAGCTTCAATCATTTCTTCGTTGAGAAGTACGGCTGCCCTGTCCTGGTGCCGTCGGCCGAGGCGGACCTGTTCCAAGGTCCTTATGATGGAACCCTCTCTGATGAAGACCAGATCACTAGCGGCAGGTTGTCGATCAAGGCGATGCACACGCCTGGTCACACGAAGGGCATGCTGGCGTTCGTGGTCGACAATGAAGCTGTATTTACCGGGGACACGCTGTTCAAGGGCACCATCGGTGGGACGTTAGCGCCAGGACATGCGACGTTTGCTGACATTCGACACTCGATCATGGAGGTGCTCATGAAACTGCCTCCTGAGATGACTGTCTACCCTGGGCATACTGATTTCACGACAATCGGTAAAGAATGGACCAACAACCCGTTTATAAGGATTTGGCGTGGTCTCGATAAGCCTGAAATCAAGCGTTGTACCGCCATGGGCCAGCTCGCTGATCTTGTATTGCGGGCCCGCGACTACGACGGTGGCACCAAATGCTGGGTGCGCTTCGACGACAGCGTCGATGAAATTGCACCCGGCAGCCAGGTGGTTGACGCTNCGTAGGTTTACATCCACGTTTCTGGTTATGGCAACTTCAATTCTCGANCTGGTTAGCGCTGTGGNCGAGGTTTCCGCGGAAGTTTCTCGTCGCGCATTGCAGCGTTGTAGGTGAATACGGCGACGATCGTGGCCATCTGGATCACGTCCTCTTCTTGGACGCGATCATAAAAATCCATGTTTGAATGGTGAGTGCGTGAGTTGTACTCGAGNCGGTCCTGCATGAANTGAAAGCCNGGCAANCCGACACTGTCAAAGGATCCGTGGTCGGTCCCGCCCACGCTGCGTGGTCCGAGTGTGTCCATGCCGAGATCGTCAAGCATTGTCATCCACTGCTCAAAGATCGGTTTGACCGCTAGGTTTCCTTGTAACCAAACGCCGTGGATGCGACCCGTACCGTTGTCAATGTTGAAGTACACCGAAAAGTTGTCGTAGTCGGCCTTGATCTCGCTCATGTCGCGCGACGCGAAATGCTCACCGACGTAGACGCGGGAGCCGATCAGTCCTTGCTCCTCGCCGCCCCACAGACCGATGCGTACAGTACGGCGTGGCTGGATGCCGAGCTCCTTGAAAATGCGCATGGTTTCCATCATCGCGGAAACCCCAGTAGCGTTGTCGGTGGCGCCGACCGACCCATGGGTAGAGTCGAAGTGGCCGCCGATCATGACAATTTCGTCTGCTAGGTCAGTGCCGGGAATCTCGGCGATGATGTTGAAACCGTTGGGCTCGGTTTCCGCGTGGAAGCGGGTCTGGATGTTGACCTCCATTTGCACCGGGACACCCTTCTCGAGGATCCGCATCATACGGTTGTAGTGCTCCACTGCGATCGTTGCTGATGGCACCACGTTACCCGCGTTCTCATCCCTTGGGCCTCCGCCGCCCGGGAATAGTGTGCCGCCGTCAGTGCGCTGTGTCGCCCAAGAAAGGTTGCTGCCACCAGCCGGCGTCGTTGAATCGCTACCCCGATCGATGAGCACAGCAGCATTTTCTTCCAACAGAAATGCGTCAATCTCGCTGCGGCTTAGTGCGCGATCATCACTGTTTGCTACCGTACCGCCCCGGCCCCGTCGTCCGGCCGCGACACGACCACCACGCTCTCCGGAGGCNCCTCCTGCGCTTACCGGCGTACGGCGAGCCTCTTCCTTGAGCGCGGGCGTCATGCGCAGAACGAGGTCTCCATCGAGCATCTCGACCCGGCGGATCGGCTGCATCAATATGATCTTGCCCTCNAGNTGGCCGCGGTACTTATCGAGATCGCTCTCAGTCTCGATCGTCACATACGCCACCTCGGCATTGACAACCCCGTTGGTGCTCGACGACCAGGAGCGCGGGTAACCGATGATAGGCATAACCTGCGGCTCAACCATGTGAGCATTGAAACGCACTANCTCCCATCCCTGGCCGAACGGAAAACGTTCCTCGTGGATGCCTTCGAGGCCCCACTCCTCGAACTTGGCCATGGTCCAGTCTTTGGCCTGCTCGATCTGCGGCGATCCGGTCAGTCGCGGGCCATACACGTCGGCCAGCCAGCTGAGATGATCCATTACTTGGGAGTGATTGAGCCCTTCGTCGCGGATCTGGAGGATTGTTTCGATGTCCANATCNTCCTGTTGGGCGGCGAAAGCTGAACTTGACTCCTGCAGGGCCGTGACGCCCAGCAAGAGGACTGCCAAGAGGATCACAACTGGGCTCTTCAGTATGAGTTGCATGAGGACAATCACCTTTTCGGGGAGGTTAATACCTATTGGATAGCATATTGATTGGTTTATCGACCAGGNAAGGACTTGTGCTGGGNCGNCNNCGAGTCTCGGATTATTGCCGCCTCGNACCGAAGCGCCGGTTGGCAATGTCGACGAGTCGCCGCAATTCGAGGATAGGGTTTTCACTGTCATCGACCTGTAGGCGCAGCACGACATCGTTATTGAGCCAGACGCCGCCGTCCTCTTGAACGATTAGCATGGCCGCCGACTGCATGCCGCGGCTATCGCCACCCGCTGCCTGNCCCGCCTCAAGCGCAGCCATTAACCGCAACGACAGGTGTCCTTCAGTATTTTCGAATGCTGTAACCATGTCTTCTACGACCCTCGGGCCAGCGAGTATGTTGCCTTGAGCGCTGCAGTATTCGCCGATTACGTGCCCAGCCCATTCGGATGCCTCGGGGCCGGTGTAGGTCGCAACCTCGCCTTCTGNATTCATCACCGAGAACTGGCGTCCCGCTTTGGGCCAGGCACGGCCTCGATACCCGGGATCCGGGTCATTGTCCCAAATGGTCTCAACGATTTTCGCCGGTGCTATACCTTGGCTTAGCAACTCAAGCGCCTGCGGTCCATAACTAACGTCAACGACTGCTTGGGTAGCGACCATCCCAACGTCGGCCTTCCCCCAGAGAACACCATTGCCGACCGAAAATACTCTTGACTGGACTGCNCCTCCGACCATACCGGTATCTGGGTCGTACCCGAGGATTGAAAACGTTGCCACCGACGGAGGGAACTCTTCCGTTGATTGTTGAGAAGCTACGCTGGCCGGGTTGGTCAGCGCGAGAGCTAAGGCAACGGTAACAACCGGAATCTTGTTGTTCATCGGTTTGCTCCCGGACGCTAGCCTAGAATTGCGTGTCGTGGAGTGAGTTTGGAGACTAAGTGGTTATCAACGGCCAGAATTGACGTCGGCAGCTTCGAGCAACTCCACGATTTCACGGATTGTGTGAGCTCCTGCGTCCCAATCGTACCAACTCTGCTTCCGCTGAACCTTATTGCGGACGCTGATCTTCGGGTTGCTAATCCACCAATCTTGCAGCGGAAGGGGCCGCTCGACCCACACGCCAGCCACCCCAAAATTCTCATCGAGGATAACCACCGTGGGGGTCGCTCCTCGACCGTCAGGTGTTCGATAAGTGTCCATAATGACCTTGCCGATGCGTGGGTTTACGATCTGCAACTCAAGCTGGTCAACGTGTTTCACCAAGCCTGCAATATATGGGATTGTGTTGACTGAGTCGCTGCAAGCATCAACCGTAACGGCTAGCAAGCGATAGTTTCCGGCAAGAGATCGGGCGCGCGAAANCCAATCGTCGGAGGGTTCGCTCTTGAGCCAGTTTGTTTGCCACAGTTCTTTGCGCTGGTCAGCTTTGGCAAGGAATACATCAAAATCGATACCGTCGCCATACAGTTGTTCGAGGGTCTCTTGATCTGGCGGCGAAGAGGATTGCTGCTTAGCGATTACAGCGCTTCCCGAAAGAAAGGCCAGTACGGTAACAACTACGCAAAATATTCGTAAGTTTGCCATTTGCCTAGTATCCGCTGCACACCGCAGCTGCGCCAGTAGAAGTCGTTGCCCACATTCAATCAGGAATGCTCATAGGGATTCAAAGCTTGTAGCGAAGCGCCTTCAAGTTCAGGCCGAGGACCAGATCTGTTTGCAATCGCACCAACGATTGTGCCTGCCGAGCGTCTTCACTGTAGTCGACAAACCTGTCGCGCATTTTCATTGATAAAACCGGTGCGTGATCATCGCTTTTGGCTGATTCGGCGGCAGCTAAGATTTCATCGAGCGACCCAAAATCCTCGATTAATTTGGCGGCTGTTTTGGGGCCGATGCCGGGGACACCGCGAATACTATTGGTGTTGTCGCCGGTCAGGGCAAGGAAGTCGACGAACTTTTCAGGCGTCACACCGAAGCGCTGTTCAACGTAGGCGTGATCTAGGTAAGACTGCTTGAAATGATCACGAACTAAGATTTTGTCGGACAGCAACTGCAGGAAAACCTTGTCAGTTGACAGGATCACCGCTTGACTTCCGGCTTCGGCAATCTTCACCGCCAGCGTTCCGATGACGTCATCCGCTTCGACCTTGGGCATTTCGAATGATGTGACGCCGAGTTCGGCGAACGCATCTCGGTAAGCTGGCAGCGCGTCCCGAAGGGCCGCGGGCATTGGTTTGTGGTTGCTCTTGTAGTCTCGGTAGAGAAGGTGTCGCCAGTTCGGCTCCCGCCCCTCAAAGATGACCACCGCATGGGTTGGTTTACATTCTCGCAGGGCTCGTTGGAGCGATTGTTTTGACGAGATCTTAGCCCCGGCTGCTTTCTCTGGGCTGTCGTCACCAGGTTGGGCAGCGTAGACACGTCGAACTAAATTGAGTGCATCGACCAGCAGAAACCGGATCCCCATCGGACACCCTCAGGCTTTACGCCGGCAGATCAANACTTTGGGGAACTTCATCGTTAGTTTAGTTCGATCTTGTGGATACGATGATTCACGCCGCAAGGGTACTCACCATGAGAGTCGTCGCAACCCCTGTCCGCGGCCCGTACCGATGTTGTTCNTCGAGNTGTAGAATGGCNCCGGTTTCGNAGATTGTTTCACCGGAGGGNAAAGATGAACCTGCTGGTCGNGGTTGTAATCCTCTATCCGCTAATCTTGCTCAGCATTAGCGTTTATCGTGCGCGCTCGGTCACTAGCCACGATGATTTCATGGTGGCGGGCCGCTCGGTTCCGGTGTATATGCTTGTCGGCACGCTGGTGTGCACTTGGATCGGCGCGGGNTCGCTATTCGGTGCCTCGGGGCTTGCGTACAGCGTCGGCATCTCTGAGCTATGGTTTTCCTCTGGCGCCTGGATTGGGTTGATCGTCGCCTATTTTCTGGCTGGCCGGGTACGCCGTATCGCTGACTACACCGTTCCCGATCTCCTTGAACGACGCTACAATCCCACCGCTCGCATCCTTGGCACAGTCACCATAATCCTTGCTTACGTGGCGATNGCCTCTTACCAGTTTCGTGGTGGCGGGTGGATACTCGCGATTGTTACCGACGGTGCGATCACGCCGGTGCAGGGGATGCTGATCACTGCCTTGGCCATTGTTCTGTTCACTGCGATGGCAGGCATGGTGTCAATCGTCTCGGTCGACATNTTTAACGGCATTGCCATTCTAGTGGGAGTCGTTTTGGCGCTGCCGTACATGGTTTGGAAGCTTGGTGGTGTCAGCGGAGTCATCGACAAACTCCCNGCAGAGCACACCACAATTCTTGGCGGGCACAATTGGCTCTGGGTTGTCGGCATTGCCATGCCAACGTTCCTTCTGTTGCTTGGCGAGAGTGGCATGTACCAGAAGTTCTTTTCGGCCAAGGACGAGAATGCTGCGCGACGGGCGGTTGCGGGGATGGTGATAGGCGTCGTCATCATCGAGACGGCACTCGCGTTGCTGGCGATCACTGGCCGGGCTGCGAATCCAGGCCTNCTTGGCACTAGCGAAATTATCGGTCGCGCCGCTTCCGAAACCGTCATCCTTGACATAGCGCGCAACCAACTGCCGTTGTTTCTCGGTGCCATCATGCTGGCTGCTGGCATTGCCATTGTCCTTTCGACCGGCAACACATTCCTGTTGGTACCGTCGACCAATGCGAGCCGCGACATTTATCANCGTTTCATCAACCCTACCGCCAGCGAAAAGCAACTCCTGAGGATGCAGCGGGGCTGCATCGTTGCATTCGGCATCATCGGCTTGCTGCTGCAGACGCAGTTCTCGCAGGTGCTGGAACTGGCTCTCTATTCCTATTCTCTCGTGGGTGCCAGCCTAACGCCTGCCCTGCTAGCTGCGTTCTTGTGGAAACGCGTCACGCCGCAAGGGGGCACGGCGTGCATTGCCGGGGGCATGGTTACTGTCGTTGGCCTGGTCATCATGAGCCGAGTCGGGATTCCATTCGCCATGGAGATCGGCGGCACGGTGTTCGATTTCACGAGCAGCGACTACATCGTTATCCCCGCGGTTATTGTGACCGTGGGGCTGTTGATNGGGGTCAGTTTGATGACGCCGGTTTCACCAAAGGAGAAATGGCAAGCGTTCTTCGAAGAGCCGGCCCAGGAATTCACACACGACCATCCATAAGCCCCATCTCGCGCCTCCGGGGTGGAGTCCGATGCGACGGGCGGCTAGGCTCTCTGTTCCTCGTAGAATCATCATTTAATCCACGTTAACTCCATCGTGGAAGACTGTTACAAGGAGAGCGATATGAATCCCAGGATTCGGCACTCCCGACCAGCCCCAATCTTCGCGTGCATGTTCGTTGCGCTTTGGTTGGTGGGGTGTGCAAACCAAGAGACAGGAACAGGAATCGATAACAGTACTGCGGTCCCCGATGAGCCTGCCGCCAGTGAAACCGCTGGCTCGCCCGAGGTGTTTTTCACCAACATGGAAGANGGGGGCGNATATTCGGCAGAGCANGAGGTGATATTCGCAGCTGAGAACTTCAGCATCGTACCGATTGAAGACCCCTTAGTCGTGCGNGAAGGTGAGGGCCACTATCATTTAGCGATCGACGTTGATTGCGTTGTGGCCGGGGAGATCATCCCGCCAGGCACACCTTCGTACGTTCACTTCGGTACCGGCAACGACCGCATCACATTGCAGTTCGAGCCAGGAGAACATCGCGTCTGTTTGCAAGCCGCCGACGGCGAGCACCGAGTCATCGAGGGGCCAGAGCATTCGCTGCTCACCAAAGAGATTCATTTCATGGTGACTGGGCAGTAGCATCGCCTTTGATTTTGATGGTGGAAGTGGCGTGGATGGTGTTGAAGGCCGCAATGACGAGTAGCGCGGTGCGTTAATAAGAAACAGATAGATAAAACACGCATCAATTCTTCCCTGTACGTAAATTAGGGGACCTGTATGGCCGAAAACTTTATGCTCGACAAGGAAATGCTTGCGCGTTTCGCTGCGCGTGCGACCGAATACGACCGCGAGAATCGCTTCTGCCAAGAAGATTTTGACGAGTTGAAAGACGCTGGATATTTGCTGATGGGCGTACCAGAGAAACTTGGTGGTTACGGCATGAATCTGGCCCAGGTCGCCGAGCAGACCCGTAAGCTTGCTTACTACGCACCCGCGACGGCCTTGTGCATCAACATGCACAACTACTGGGTTGGTTTAGCTGCTGACCTTAGTCGTTCGGGAGACAAGTCGATTGACTGGCTCCTTGAAGATGCTGCCAACGGGGAAGTGTTCGCTGCCGGACACGGAGAATCGGGCAACGATCTCCCAGTGCTCTTGTCGACTACCCAGGCTAAGCGCGTCGATAATGGTTATCAGTTCACGGGCCGGAAGTCCTTCGGTAGCCTCACGCCAGTCTGGACCCGCCTTGGTTTGCACGGCGTGGACACGTCCGACCCTGACAACCCGAGGATTGTGCACGCTTTCATGAAGCGTGACGACGATGGCTACGAGATCAAAGAAACCTGGGACGTGATGGGAATGCGGGCAACCGGCAGTGACGACACTATCCTCAACGGCGTCTTTNTTCCTGACAGTCGCATTGCCCGTATCGTGCCGGCTGGCGCGGCCGGCCTCGACCAATTCGTCCTCGGTATTTTTGCTTGGGCACTGATTAACTTCGGTAATATTTACTACTCGTTAGCTAAGAGAGCCCTGGACATTACGATCGAATCGGTGCAGAAAAAACCATCAGTCGGACTTCTCAATGGCATGTCGCACCATCCAGACGTCCAGCATGGCGTCGCCGAAATGACCATGATGCTTGAGGGCATTGCGCCGCAGCTTAACGAAGTGGCCAGAGACTGGTCAGAGGGTGTTGACCATGGTCCCGGTTGGGGATTAAAGATCATCGCTGCCAAATACAATGCTGTTGAGACCGGCTGGAAGGTTGTTGATCGCGCCATGGACATCTCGGGCGGTTTCGGGATGTTTAAAAAAAGCGAACTGGAACGCCTCTTCCGTGACGCCCGTGCTGGCCGATTCCACCCGGCGAACTCCGCCTTGTCGCACGAGTTCATCGGCAAAGGGATGCTGGGTATCAATCCGGATGATCAGCCCCGCTGGGGTTAATCACTGTCACGTCTCGGGAAGCTAGGTTTGATGAACGGCGTTGGTGTTTGCCGGAGTGCTGGTTGATATCGCCGGCCCTGTCTTTAGCTGGTCTAAACGGAGAAACGAATCAGTAGGATATCCCCGTCCTGAACGACGTAGTCTTTTCCCTCAAGGCGGATTAGCCCGTTTTCCTTGAGCGCCTTCTCGGAACCGTGCTCCACGATCTCGGTGTAGGTGAAGCGCTCCGCTCGGATGAAACCGCGAGCGAGGTCGGAATGGATGGCGCCAGCTGCGCCGACCGCATTGCCCCCGTCCTTTATGTTCCAGGCGTGAACCTCCTTTGGCCCGACGGTGAAAAAACTAATGTAGCCGACGATTTCGTGGGCAAGCTTGGTTAGGCGAGCCCGAGCAGAGGCTTCGATCCCCATGTCCTCTCGGAAGGCAAGCGCTTCCGTCTCCCCGAGTTGCACGAGCTCCATTTCGAAGGAGCCAGCAAACTCGATTGCAGGGTGCTTGGCCCCGATTGAGGTTATGGCTTCCTGGTTCTTTCCAAAGCTCGCCTCGTCGGAGTTTACAACCACTAAAATGGGCTTCTGGGTCAGAAATTGGAAGCCTTTGATCGCGCCCTTCTCATCATTAGTTAGGCCGAGATCACGGATGGGTCGGCCAGCATCTAGTTGCTCGTGCACGCGGCGTAGTGCTTTGCCCTCGAGTTTGATTTCATGCGTGGCGATGCCCTTCTTTTCAGATTGGGCGATGCGTTCGATACGTCGTTCGGTGACGATCAAATCGGCGAGCAGTAGTTCGTCATCAAGTTTCTCGACATCGCCTACGGGGTCGGGCGGGCCTCCAATTGGATCTGTGAAGTTTCGTACCACATAGGCGAGTGCATCGAGGTTCTTGACCAGCCCCATGATCGCGGGCGAAAAAATTTCGGTGTTGTCGCCGTTGCCGCGAGCGACGCCGACGAAGTCGATGAAAGTCACCGTGGCACGGACGGTCTTCTTGGGTTGATAGATTTCCGTCAAGCGGTCGACGCGCTCGTCATCAATTTTGACTATGGCAACGTTGGGTTCCGCTTTTGGGTTGGCGTACGCGGTTACATCAACATCGGCTCGGGTGATGGCATTGAAGACTGTCGACTTGCCTGAATTGGGCAGGCCAATGAAGCCGAGTTCCATGGTGTTTATCTCTCAAAAGGATGTGCTGGAAGCGCCCCAGACAGCAAATAACGAAACTCTACCCTCCAGCGATTACCAATCTAGCTCAACCTGGTTCGGCGGCCTGAAGAGCGGTCTCGAAATCTGCCAGCAGGTCGTTAGTTTCCTCCAGACCGACCGAGAACCTAATTAACCTGTCGGTGATTCCTGTTTCGATACGTTCCTGAGGTGACAAACCTGCGTGAACAGCCGTGGCCGGCCGCACGATGAGTGACTCAGCTCCTCCAAGACTCACGGCAACTGCTGGCAACTTAAGAGCCCCTAGGAACTGCTCGGCGATTTCGGTCCCGCCTCTCAGTTCGAACGACAGCATCCCGCCGAACCCATCCAGAAGTTGTTGAGCGCGATCGTGTTGTGGATGGTCCGGAAGGCCGGGATAGTTCACTTTTTCGACCATTGGATGTGCTGACAAGAACTCTGCGACGCGCATGGCACTCGCATTATGGTGTGGGACCCGCAGGCCGATGGTTTTAAGACCCCGCTCCAGCAGGAAGCAAGCGTGTGGGTCAAGGCTCCCACCGAGGAGGTCGAGCGTTCCTTTAATCTCTTCGATTCTCTTCCGGCTGCCCACGACGCAGCCGGCGCAGATGTCACTGTGCCCCCCCATGTACTTGGTAGCGCTCTCTATCGCGAGGTCGAAGCCGGCTACGATTGGCTGAAAGTTCACAGGACTAGCGAAAGTGTTGTCGATGATAGAAACGAGACCATGCTCCTGGGCGAACTCAACAACTGCCTTAAGATCTGCCAATTGCACGAGCGGGTTGGTAAGCGTCTCGAAATAAATCGCGCGGGTCGATTCTCGCCGCGCTGCTCCCCACGATGAAGGGTCTTGTGCGTCGACGGCGGTGTGGTTTATTCCGAACCGCTTCAGGCTACTTAAAAGACCGGTAGTCCCTCCGTACAAGCAGTCCTGCACTATGAGGTGGTCACCGGTGGACAGTATGGTGAGTATTGTTGCGGAGATGGCCGCCATTCCGCTCCCGGTAGCAAGGCTAGCCTCGGCGTTGTGGAGTGCCGCAATNCGTTNACCTAAAACTACGTGGTTCGGTGTTGTACTGAGCCGAATGTAGCCGATGTCGTGATAATCCTCACCGTGGTATTCGAACGTGCTCGACTGGAAAATCGGTGTTGTTATGGCACCACCGATCCGGGGCCGCACCGCACCCGCGTGTAGGCTCTTGGTTTTCAGGTCATCCATGGGCTGAAGCTCCTTGCAGAAGCAAGTAAATTGGTCGGGCTCCCCGAAGTCGATCACGGTGTAACGGTGTGAGCAAAGAAGCTTACTTCAATGTGGCTTGTTTCACTGACGACCCGCAAGTGTTGAAGAGCCTGCGTTGGCTCAGTCAACGTCCAGCGTGTTTTGTCGCCAAGGGGTCATCACGAATCGTGACACTTCCTTCATAACTTTGGCCGTCGACAGTCAGGGTAATGCGATAGGTGTTCGGCTCAGCGGTGACTGGGCCAATCTGAGGACCGAACAGCATCTCCCCGGCAGCGTAGCCGTTGAAGTCGGCGGCGAGCTCGTTGCGGATGGCGTTNAGGCTGCCGTCATCATCAGCGTTGGCTATTTCGCCCGCCAGCTTCGTTAGTTGCTGCTGNTTGCTATCTTCAATGACCTGGCCCTGTAAGAAAATGATGGCATCGGTCAGCCGTTGGCGCATGGNCGCCCGCNCGGCATCAGTNGACGGGAACTGNAAGTTCCAAAAAANGCGGTTGATNCCCGCCTGCGGAAGCTGGCCAATACCTGCGCGGTTGCTCCGACCCCGGCCACTGCCACGACGACCACCTTGGCCACCGATGCGAAGGTCGACGACNNNGTCACCGACAAACTCAGAAACTTGCAACTGCACGTTTTCTTGTGGCGCATCATTTAACCAGAAGTTAATTGACGNGCCTGGGGGCGGGTTTTCACCGCGGAAGAAGAAATCCGGTTGCTTACGACCAAGATTGATAGTNACCCACTTAGTGCCGACTTCGTTTTTGAANAGGTAGGCGTCGGCGCTGGTGACCTCGGAGGTCATTTGCCTCAGNGGCGTAATGTCGTCGAGGATCCAAATACTGCGNCCGTGAGTTCCNGCCACCAGGTCAGCGTCACGTGGGTGGATGAGCATGTCACGTACTGCGACGTTTGGCATNCCCGTAGAGAGCTTGAACCAGTCGGCGCCTCCAGTGACCGACGCAAACGCACCATACTCAGTCCCAACAAACAGAAGATTGGGGTTTACTGGGTCTTCCAGTACAACGTACGAGCCGATACCGGTGGGCAGGTTGGATGTAATATCGGTAAAGCTAGCCCCAAAGTCGGTAGTCTTGTAGACATGCGGGTCCATGTCGTCGAAACGGTGATTGTCCAGCACAACGTAAGCTGTGCTCGCCGCATGATGTGATGGCTCAATACGGTTCACCCAGACCTCGTTGTTGACTCCCGGAAGGTTTNCNCCCACGTTGGTCCANGTGGCGCCTGCGTTNCGGGTTATCTGCACATTGCCGTCGTCAGTGCCAACCCATACTAATGCNGGGTCAATCGGNGACTCACGGACCGTGAAGATCGTGAAATGATTCTCGCCGCCNGTGACCTCCACAGTGAGACCGCCTTGCCCCGAAGGATTGCGTAGACCAGGGTCGTTGGTGGTCAAGTCGGGGCTTATGATCCGCCAAGTGTCACCTCGGTCAACGGACTTGAAAAGATAGTTGCCCCCGAAATACAGAACCCGCGGGTTGCTTGGCGACATCGTCAGCGGACTGTTCCAGTTGAAGCGAAAATGCGGTGGCATTAGCGGACGCAGCGGTGGCCGGCCATAACGGAACCAATGCTCGCCTGGGCTGATCGTGTAGACGATCGGCTCTTCAGTGTACCCAGCATCACTGTAGTCGGAGAAATTGATAACAGTTTCAGGAGTTGGCGTGATGTACGTCGGCTCGCGGGTCTCAAAGTTCAGCCGCATCGCGAAGCCGACATGGTTGACCATGTAAACAACGCGATAGTCGGTTGGATCAACTAGAGTCGCAAAGCCGTCGCCCTCACCAAGCCAGGTATGGTGCATGTTCAGAATNCCCCGCGTTTCGCGGGAGTTGCTTGGGCCTGACCAGATNGCATTGTCCTGTAAGCCGCCAGAGACCCAGTACGGGTCGCGCATATCGACTCCGACTTTGTAGTACTGGCCAATCGCCATGTTATTGAGCGACAGAACCGTCTCGCCGTTGTCAATTGTTAGGTGGGCGCCCTGNTCGGTTGCCGTGTAGAANATGNTTGAGTCGTAGGGCGCAATCCACAGGTCGTGGTCGTCGCCGCCNCCTCCCCACCACTTGTTCNTCCAGGTTTCACCNCCATCAAGTGTTACCTGGAATGTCCGGCCAACCGAAAAGATCCGGTCCGGATCGTTCGGGTCGATCTGTACCTGGCCGTGATAGAAGGGCCGGTTGGCGGTNCGCAAGATCCACTTCCACGTTTCNCCGCTGTCCTCGGAGATGTAGATNCCAGTGCCTGGGNNTTGCTCCGAGGTAGNAACAGACGGGTTGTAGGGGATGNTCTCGTCTGCTTCGTAGGCGGCCACGATTNTGTCNGGATCCTTGTGGTAGATCGANAGGTCGATCATCCCGCTCTCGCCCNCGGCNAGGCCTTTAGNTAGCNCACGCCAACTCATGCCCCCGTCATTACTCTTGAAAATACCGCCGCTGTTNCTNCCGGAGTACATCGTCGCAGGTTGACGCAGACGGTGGTACATACCGNNATAGAGCACATCGGGGTTCCGTGGATCCAAGACAATTTCAGTGGCTCCGGTCTGAGGATCNNCAGGAAGNCCNCCGGAGAGCTTTGTCCACGTTTNGCCNCCGTNNGTGGTTTTGAAAAGGCCACGGTTGCCGGAGTAGCCCCACAGGTGCCCGGGACTGGCGNCATAGGCAATGTTNGGATCGTCNGGATGTAGAGCGATTTCCGCGATGTGGCCAGTGTCAGCGAGCCCAACGTTCTGCCACGTTTGNCCNCCATCAGTGGTTTTAAAGACGCCGTTGCCCCANCCACTGGAGTTNCGGTTGGCAGCCTCGCCGGTGCCAACCCAGATGATGTTGGGGTCGGNCTCAAACATGGTTNCTGCCCCNATAGAGCCAGCACCGGTGGAATTGTCAAAGATCGGCTCCCAAGTNATACCGGCGTTGCGAGACCTGAATACGCCGCCCGACGCGGAGGCTACAAGAACGTGACGATAGTCAGTNGAGAGCNCCTCGATGGCTGCGATCCTTCCCATCATGTTNGCGGGNCCTATGTTGCGCCAACGCAGGTCCCGGGCAAGTGGATGCGTGCTGGTGGGNGCNTGGATGGTNGGNGAGAANNCNNCCTCNNTAGTNCCTGTTGACGTTCTAGCAGCAAGCAGCAGGGCNGCAGTGAAAAGGGCAAGGNCAATAGTNTGTTTCATTNCTGCNANCTCCACGAGGATCGGCAAACGACCGNGTTCNCNGATTTCTGGCCCGTCTATCGANCCATNTAGGTGTTNNTCCCAGGCCGCCCGCTGTNCTTTNCGGNGGCCATCNGNGTCTATTCTANGGGCGAAAAAGGTTNACGGNCANAAAAAANGGATTACAACGAANCGCNCCTAACCCGCGAGTTGNNGAAGGGACCGCAGCGTCACCGGTTCCNGACGCTGGTTGAAACTATATGTATTTCGATTATCGNCGTCCAGACTCGCGTTGCGAGGCNCTGTAACCCGAGGTTAATGAGCCTGAGCTTGTCTCTATGATCTGTTCGATTGCTNCCGANGCATCAGGAACTTCAGCCNGGTAATCGAAGCCAAGNAGCGCAGCGATTGTTGCCGCNATTTGTGATTGGGCGAGGGTAGCGGTGTTGGTTCTCTCGCCGAGCGGCACAATG
>PBML01000028.1 GCA_002722645.1 Acidobacteriota bacterium | reverse complement strand
TTCGATGATGAAGGTGAAATTAAAGAGGATGAAGTGGTGATCAGCGGTATGACCGTTGCCGACGCGGCGTGGGCTCCAGACGGTGAGCGTATCGTGTTCAGTACTCAGGGAGGTTCGCCAGGGGTATACGTGGCTCCCGTGGACGGTCGCTTTAGCAACCTTGTTATAGAGGCTAGCGCCTCACCGGCCTGGGCGCCGGATGGCAATAGCATTGCTCTTGCTGAGCTTGCCCCCGCTGGCCCTGGTTACAATGGCGACCCCGACCGGGTAGGTGATCGAGCCGTGACCGACATTTTCGNGCCTCCTGNTGATACAGCCCGCTTTTGGTTCATTGAGGCACCGGCTCCATTTATCACCGAACCNGAACCGACGAGCCTTCGTGTGCGCATCGATCGGACCGTTTATAACGGAGAGGCTTTNGACCGNGTGTGGGAGCGGATGGCCGATATCTATTTCACAAACGGCGAGCGTGCTTCGAAATGGGCCCAGCTGCGAAACCAGTTCCGCCCGCAGGCACTCACTGCAGAAAACGACGCCGTACTTGAAGAGGTTATNCACTCAATGCTTCGCGCCCGNCCTACAACGCGTGACGCCGCCACCGGTCGGGCTGCTGTCTCAAGTGCCCATCCGATCGCCACTGCCGCCGGTGTCGAAATCCTTGAGGCGGGCGGTAACGTCATTGACGCTGCGGTCGCCGTCTCGTTTGCGCTTGGTGTTGTCGAACCGGACGCNAGCGGTCTCGGTGGCTACGGTCAGATGGTTGCCTACCTGACTGACTTGGAANCACCGGTCGTTATNGAGTTCCTCACCCGAGCGCCTCAGGAGGCGACGCTTGAAAATGCGGCGCTTAACAATGCGACTGGGCCAATGCTTGCCAACGTGCCCGGGGTGGTGCGCGGTATGGAACTCGCCTTTGACAAATACGGTAGCGGCCAGATTGAGTGGGCACGTCTGATCGAGCCGGCGATCCGTGCCGCGACCGAAGGTTTTGTCCTCGATGACGCTTTNACCACGACCCTGGCGCNTGAGCGGGCCCGTTACGGTCCGTGGGACAGCAGCATGGAGCTGTTCTTTCCTAATGGTGAACCTCTGAAGGCTGGTGATTTGTTCAAGAATCCGGATCTCGGGTGGACGCTCAAAGAGATTGCCGAGGGAGGGGGCGACGCGTTCTACGAGGGTGAAGTTGCACGCAGGATCGTCGAAGACCTTCGTGGACAGGGCAATGCCATGACTATGAATGACATGGCCCGATACTTCGCAGTCGAACGCCACCCCGTGGTTGGTGAGTATCGCGGCCACACNATTTACTCTGCTGCGCCTCCGGTCAGTGGGGGTGTGTCGCTTATNGCCAAGCTCAACCTATTAAACAANTTCNCNCCNATGGGTCTATACAGCGAAAATGCGGCGTCACTGCACGCCCTCATCGAAGCGTCCAAGCTGCAGCCATCTACGCGTGGTCGGTTGGCCGATCCGAGCTTGTGGCCTGTAGATATTGACCCGGTGATCGATCCAGGGGCCGCAAAGATTCGTTGGACGCGGTGTTTTGACTCTCAGAAGGCGACGTTACCCGACGACTTAAGGTCAAACACTGGCGGTATGCCCGAGTGCGCACGCGAGCAGGATCGCATTGCCTCAGTTTGGTTCGAGAACGACTTGGCTTGCCAGGATACNGATGAAGGCTGTAGTTATACGGGTACGACAGCNTTCGCGNTCGCAGATGGTGAGGGGAATTTCGTATCGGTAACTCAGACCCTTGGNACCTGGGGTGGAAATTTTTACGTCACGCCAGGGNTTGGTTTTCCATACAACGACAAGCTGCGATCGTATGGTAGTAATCCGACCGGCTACGGTGCTCGGCTTCCGTACGCTCGCAACGGTACGTCGATTTCTCCGACACTTGTTTTCCATGGTACCGGCGACGATCAAAAGCCCTTGCTTGCGGTNGGTGCTGCTGGAAACGCGTGGATCGGTGCGGCGGTCTATTCTGTAATCACCGGCATTATCGATGGTGGCCTCGATCCTCAACGGGCGCTGGAGCTGCCACGTTTTCTGGTATCCAGTTCGGGTCGCGGGGGTGATGCGCAACGAGCGGCTGTNATTACTGCTGAGGACATAATTGCCCCGAGTGTCGTGCGCGAACTGCGTGGCATGGGACACCGNTTNCAGAAAATCTCGTTGCGTGGNGAGATGCGGATGGGCTATGGGGCNGCGGTAGTGATCCAAAACGGTGAAGCAACGGCAGGTGCTGATCCGCGCCGATCAGGCTCGGCNAAGGCGTCTCAGCAGCAATAGNCGGGTGCGTCGAACGTGCTGNCCCGGCTATGCTGAATGAACGGATAAANGCNCTGGCAGTGCAAAACATCGTTTTCTTGCCGGTATTTGTGTCAAGGAGATCTAAATGCAGAGACTGATTTTGATTACAGCCATGTTTCTGGCCGCGGGCATTTTTCTGCCCAGNGCCCTGGTGTTCCCGGCACCCTCAGTGCAGGAAGAACAGCAAACCGAGCCCGTCGAGTTGCCAGNCCCGCGNCCGATGACAGTCGATGATTCGTTGGATATGGATAGCGTTGGAGGTGCGCTNATGTCGCCGGGNGGCGAGTGGGTNNTGTTTTCCAAGAACCAACTCGATTGGGACGAGAACGAGCGAAACACTAAGTGGTACATGATTCCATCGAGCGGTGGTGAAGCCTTCGAATATATTGGTGACGAGGGCGGTGGCTCATTTCAGTTTTCACCGGACGGTAANTACNTAACGCTCANCNGAAGTGTCGACGGCGACCGACAGATCTATTGGATGCGCACCGCTGGTGGGGAGGCAGTACAGCTCACGAAACACGAGACCAGTATTGGTAGTTACCAATGGTCANACGACTCAAAAAGAATCTTCTTCGTGGCCACNGACAAGCGNCCGGATGACNAGAGCACGATCGTCAATGAGGACGACGATGTGGTTTTTGTCGATGAGGGTCCGAATGGGCAGAATCGGTCATACTGGAGCAACCTGTGGGTATTCGACGTTGAGAACCACGAGATTACCCANATTACAGANGAAGANTTTGTCCTCGGTGGTTTCGACGTTTCGCCAGATTCCGCCCGGATTGCCTTTTCTGCCCGATACACGAATCGCCGCAATGACGCTGACAAGAACGAGATTTACTTCGTAGAGTTCTCCTCCGGTGAAATATCCCGACTGACCGACAACAACGCTCCTGAGTCGGTCGCTGAGTGGTCTCCGGATGGCAAGATGTTTACGCTTACTGCTGCTGACGACAAAGAATGGATGAATCGCAACACCAAGATCTGGTTGCTTGATCCCGTTTTGGGGGAACATCGGTTGTTGTCCGATGGCTTCGAAGGNAGCCCTCGGGGGGCTGTGTGGACCCCTGAAGGTGGACACTTACTATTCTCGGGACAGCAGGGCGCGAACACTAACTTGTTCCGCATGGATGCTCAGACCGGTGAGTTCGAGAAGCTGACCAATTTTCAAGGCTCGATGAGCATCAGCTCGTGGTCAGCTGACCGCACCAAATACGTTTACTCATTTTCTGATTACGACACGCCGGCGGATCTGTGGGTTGGCTTCGTTGATGGCTCTGAGCCAGTTCGCCTAACCCACGCCAATCCTCAAATCGATGANCTGCAGCTTGCTGAGATGCGAGTCATCCAGTGGGAAAGCCACGATGGCATGATGATTGAGGGGTTGCTCCATCTGCCTATCGGTTATGAAGANGGTGACATGGTGCCGCTGATTCTGAACATCCACGGTGGCCCAGCTGGCTCGTTTACCAACAGCTTCCGCGCCAGTTACCACATCCACGCGGGCCTCGGTTACGCGTCGTTATCGCCTAACGTACGTGGCTCAAGCGGTTACACTGATTACCTACGCGAGGGCAACACTTTCGCGCGTGATGACGGCATTGGCTTTGGCGACTTCCAGGACCTGATGACCGGTGTCGACAAAGTTATTGCCGATGGCATCGTTGACTCCACGCGTATGGGTGTCCGGGGGTGGAGTTATGGCGGCATCCTTGGTGGCTGGACTATTACTCAAACCGACCGTTTCAAGGCAGCGTCGATTGGTGCCGGTGTTTATGACTGGACGTCGGAGTATGGTCCGGGCTTCAACAACGATGTGCGTCTTTGGCACATTGGTGGCACCCCATGGGACAACGNCGAAGCCTGGCGNAATCAGTCNGCGCTGACCCATGTGAACAACATCGTTACCCCGACGNTGCTGATCCATGGTGCCAANGACACTACGGACACCGAGCAGCAATCCATGATGTTTTTTACAGCCATCAAGGATNTCGGCAAGGCGCCGGTTCGCTACATTAAATTCCCGCGTGAGCCTCATGGCTTCCGCGAGCCCAAGCACCAACGCATCCGTGACATCGAAGAAATAANATGGATGCAGCAGTACGTACTTGGTGTGGAATGGNAACCTTGGGAACGGCCTGAGAAGGACGAGGAAGGCNAAAAACACGATGGATCCTAGGCAAGGGCGGGGGAGAGATCCCTTCGAGCCCCAGGCAGGTGCCCCGTGAACGAACCGGNTCGCTCGTGTGAACTTGTGGTACTGCAGAACAACTATGGTATATGCAAGTTCGGACCGAAGGAGCCGGTGCCAGCATGGGTNGATGACGGCGACTTCTGGAGTGTCTCCCGAACTCGGGAAGAGCTCTCAGTCATCTGTGAAGAACAGCTAATCCCCTCCTCGGTTCATGCCGAAGGTGGCTATTCGTGTCTTTACGTGCTCGGCCCGCTTGGTTTGACAATGGTTGGCGTCTGGGCCTCATTGACGACTAGCTTGGCCGATGCCGGGATAAGCGTTTTCGCCATCTCGACGTTCGATACCGACTACCTACTTGTCCGGCAGGAGGAGCTACCTGATGCTATCGACGCGCTTCGTGAGTCCGGGCACGTGGTGCAATTTTGAGGTTTATACAGCTCGGGCCTCGCCACGCATCTCACCGCCACAAACATCCTTACAGCCCAAATCGTTTTCTGAGCGAGGAGTAATGACATGCTGACGGACATGCTGACGCCGAAAAACGGACTTCTGCTTCTGTTGGCGGCATTTATTGTTACCTATGTTGTTGTCTGGGCTAAAGCGTCGCGTCGAGCTCGCCAAACCCTCTCCGCAGACGACCCGGCAGTGCAGGCAGGATGGCCGACTCCACTCGAAAACCTCATCGGCTTCGTTACCAACTTNTTCGACACGTTGGGCATTGGATCGTTCGCGCCCACGACGTCAGCCTACAAACTGAAGAACATCGTTCCAGANCGGATCATTCCGGGGACGCTGAACGTTGGCCACAGTCCCGCCGTGTTCGTGCAGGCGTTCATATTCATGTCGATCATTGAGGTTGAAATAGTGACGCTGACGGCGTTGATNGGGGCNTCGGTNGCGGGNGCCTGGCTCGGNGCNGGTGTNGTTGCATCCTGGCCACGGCGGAAAATCCAGATTGGCATGGGCGTGGCGCTGCTAGTAGCGGCGTTGCTGATGCTGATGACTCAGTTTGACCTGTTCCCGGTGGGTGGCGAGGCGCTCGGTTTGGCGGGGACGCTGCTGGTCGTTGCGGTAGTGGGCAACTTCATCCTCGGGGCCCTCATGACGCTAGGCATTGGTATGTACGCCCCCAGCATGATCATGATCAGCCTTCTAGGTATGAATCCGACGGCGGCGTTTCCGATCATGATGGGCTCATGCGCGTTCCTGATGCCGGTGGGTAGCATCCGGTTTGTTCGAGCCAACGCCTATGCTCTACGACCTGCCCTTGGCCTCGTTCTCGGCGGCATCCCGGCCGCATTGATCGCCGCGCTCATTGTTGGCAACTTGCCGATCGACTACGTGCGTTGGCTCGTGGTTGTGGTGGTTACCTACACAGCGATTTCGATGCTGCGTTCGGCACGGGCCAACGCTGGTCTCGATACNGCNGCCGATGAAGCTGCCAACAGTNCANCTCCGCCCNCGGTNCTCTAACGCTCTTGATCGCGTTTGATGGTCGGATACTTAATTCCGAGCTGCTCAAGATAAGTAGCGTAGCGCGACGGGTCGTAGCGTAGTGGCTCGAGCATGGGACGGAAACGCTNCATCTTNTCTGCATTAAGATGGATCGGCGGCGGTGTATCGTCGGGGATCAAAGAAGCCCACTGGCGCTCGGCGACCGTAACATCGTTGAAGTAGGTCCAAGCCTCTTCGACGAGCTCGGGTTCGTTCATTAACGCAATTGCGGTCATAGCGATGACCCGTGAGCCATAGTTTGCGCCCTTGTGTGCGATCGGNGTTGCCATCGCNATGCTGCTCGACCAATGGTGGCCGGTTGTTCCAGGGATGTTGCCAGGGTAGCGAAGGCGCACGGTAGGTAGGTTCCACGANACCTCNGCGATGTCNTCGCTNCCGCCACCCATGCCCTGGTTCCCNTCGCGCACCTCGTCAGNAANNTCNGAGGNCAGGCCTTGTGGGTTNTCTTGNCCCATCATTTCCTGTACTGCTNGGGCTAGCTGCTGGTCNTGCTCNGTCCACTCNGGGCTTCCNACTTCCTNGATGTTGGAGTGCATNAGCTCGGCGAGCGGCTTACTCATGTTGGATGGCCAGGCGGCACCAAAGATTCGCTCAGAAACTGTAGTGTTGGTCATCAGAGAGGCGCCCTTGGCCATGTTTTGCCCCATCTCGTGCAGCGCCTTGATGCGGTCGTAGTCGAGCTCGCGAAAGTAATACCAAACGGATGCTTCTGAAGGGACGACGTTGGGTTGGTTGCCGCCGTTGGAGATGATGTAGTGCGAGCGTTGATGTAACCGCAAATGCTCACGGCGGAAGTTCCAGCCAACGTTCATTAACTCGACGGCATCCAGAGCGCTGCGCCCCGCCCACGGAGAGCCGGCGCCATGCGCCGACTGGCCGTGAAACGTGAACTCAGTGGACACCAGACCGGACCCTGAGATCCCGTAGCTTGTGCTCATGCTGCGGCTGATGTGGGTCGAGAGCATAATGTCCATATCTTCGAACAGGCCAGCGTTGACCATGTAAGTTCGTGAGGCGACGAGCTCCTCAGCCACTCCTGGAATCACCTTGAGTGTGCCCTGAAGGCCGTACTTTTCCATTAGGCGCTTGGTTGTAATCGCGGCAATGACGTCAACTGCGGCGGCGCTGTTGTGCCCCTCGCCGTGACCTGGGCCGTTCTCAATCAATGGATCTTGATACGCTACTCCTGGCTTCTGAGAAGTCTCAGGCAGACCGTCGATGTCGCCCATGATGCCGATTACAGGCTTGCCGCTGCCCCAGCTGGCGACGTAGCAGGTTGGCATACCGGCGCAGCCAGTCTCGATATCGAACCCCTCCTCAGCCAGAATCCCTGTGACGTACTCCATTGTCCAGAACTCTTGGAAGCCGAGCTCGCCGAACGAAAAAATTGAGTCGACCATTTCCTGCGACAGCTTCTGCATCGACCCGGCCATTTGTTTAGCTTCTTCTTTGAGCTGGTCGGTAGAGGGACGTTGCTGCGCAGTGACGGTGAGTGGCGCGGCAACCAGAATCACAAGCGCTAGATAGAGGGTGAGAGAGCGGTTTCTAGACATGCCTGACTCCTTTCGAGGCCTTGCTGTTAGCTATGAGGCGCACATTCTATGCCAAGAAGACGGGGTGTTCCCCGAAACAGCACAGAATGCTGATAAGCGCAGTCTTGTCCACAGGCAACGTCGAGGTGAGGGTTAGTGGACAATTGTGTAACCCCGACGCCAGGTTTCGAGATCTTGATTCAGCGTCTCGAGGCTAACCTGCTAGCGGGCCACGGCGAGCCCAAGTCGCCAGGCATCGGTGGTCGGGCCTGTTAAATCGAGGCTAATGCCGAATCGTAGTCAGGTTCCTGTGCGATCTCGGGAACGAGTTCGGTGTAGGTGACCTTGCCGTCGCCGTCCACAACAACCACGGCGCGACCTAGGATGCCAGAGAGAACGCCGTCGATGATGTTCATGCCGTAGGCTTCGCCGAAATCCGCGTTGCGGAAAGTTGAAAGACAGTCGACCCCTTCGATGCCCTCGGCGCCGCAAAATCGGCTCTGAGCGAACGGTAGGTCGGCCGATATGCATAACACCGCAGCATCATTAGATGCAGCCTTTTCATTGAAGGTACGTACACTAGCGGCGCACACTGGTGTGTCTACGCTGGGAAAGATGTTTAGTATCACCGTTTTTCCAGCGTAGTCGGCGAGCGACTTTTCGCTCAAATCAGTGGCGACCAGAGTGAAGTCCGGCGTATCGCTGCCAACCTCTGGGAGGTTTCCAGAAGTATTGATTGGGTTTTCTTTCAAGGTGATCTGGGCCATGAATTAGTTCTCCTGGGGGCCGCAGAGAGAATCTGCGAACCAAAAAGGTGAGCTGTATCACTTGGGTTCGGTTGCTACCAAACTCCTGCCACATTGTGCACTGAATAGATCTCTGTTGCAGGCGTTGTGTGAGGGAGTTGCTGAACAAAGGTTTCGGGCTAGATCCGTTAAACCCTGGAAACGCCGAGCGATTCTAGGTGACAATAGACCCCCTTTCCACAGAGTAGAGGAGACTTCGTCTTGCGATTACATATGAAGCCGGGTACCTACTTGGTAACCGCCTTCGCCACCGCTTTGATCTTTGGCTCGCCATCTTTTGCCTCACAGCAACTCGAGGTGCCCTCCGACCGACCGCTCGTCCGTCAAGCGCTCGATTACCTCCGGGATAGTGAGGAGCAGACCATTGGCGATCAGATCGCCTTGTGCGAGATCCCAGCGCCGCCGTTTGGCGAGGCGGTTCGGGGCGAGGCTTACCGTAAGCGGTTCGCAGAGATTGGGCTAGCCAACGTTCGCATCGACGAGGAGGGTAACGTCCTTGGAGAGATCGGCGAGGGTGAGCCGCGAGTGGTTTTATCGGCCCACCTCGATACGGTGTTTCCAGCCGCAACGGATGTCACCGTGCGACGCGAGGAGTCACTGCTTCTTGGTCCGGGTATTGGTGATGATTGCCGCGGATTGGCTGTGGTTCTGGGAGTGGCTAGGGCCATGAAGAATCTGAATATCGAACCGTTGGGAACGCTTCTCTTCGTTGGTACAGTCGGCGAGGAGGGCCCCGGCGACCTTCGGGGCGTAAAGCGGTTGTTCTATGAGACCCTTGCCGACAGGGTCGACTATTTCATTTCCGTTGACGGTACCGGCTACGGAATCACCCATGCTGCCGTCGGTAGCAATCGCTATGAGGTGACCTTTAGTGGGCCGGGTGGACACAGCTACGGTGCTTTTGGCATGCCGAATCCCATCCATGCACTCGGCAGAGCGATCGCCAAAATCTCTGAGTTCCCTTTGGTCTTGGATCCGAAGACGACATTTAGTGTCGGACTCGTTGAAGGCGGGACATCAGTGAACTCGATTGCCTTTGAAGTTACGATGACTGTTGACCTTCGCTCCGAAAGTCCGACAGAACTCGCAGAACTCGACGCACTTTTCCGCTCCGCCGTGAACGAGGCACGTGAAGAGGAAATAGCGAGGTGGAGTAGCGACGCTGAATCGGCGGCCGCAAGCTTCTCTTTGAGGCCCTCGTATTCGCCGGTTCGTGCAAGCGATCTACAGGTCGACATCGTGAATATCGGAGTGAGACCAGCCGCTGACCAGCCCATGTCCATGCTAATTATTCAGGCAGCTTTGGCAGCGGCCGAAGTACTTGGTTTCGAAGCTCCGACGGCTGCTTCCAGCACGGATTCAAATATACCAATGAGCTTGGGTATTCCCTCGGTGACGATCGACGGTGGTGGAGCAGGCAGGGGGGCCCATTCACTCGAAGAGAGATTCGATACCACGGACAGCCACTTAGGTACGCAATGGGCCTTGTTGCTTGCCTTAACGCTTGTCGGAGCCGGTGTGCCGTGACGGCGCTGAGTCCCGATCAGCACTTCCTTTCCTAGCCCGCACCAATCGAGGTTTCGTTATGTTCAGGTTTCCTAGGATGCTTTCCCGCCAAGCCGTCGTAGTAACGCTGGCTCTTGTTGTAACCATTCCTGTTCTGGCCTATTCGGCCGAGCCAATGGGCTCAGCCCCGGCGGCGAAGATGGAGCGCCCAGCGCACCTTCCTACGTCTTACTCTCCGAGCACGGCATATATTCAGGCCACTAGTGAGGCTGCGACCAAAGCTGTTGAGAGTATGCAATTCCGGAACATTGGCCCAGCGATTATGGGTGGCCGTGTTGCTGACCTGGCGGTTGTCGACGACAATCCCTCGGTATTCTACGTTGGGACGGCAAGTGGTGGCGTTTGGAAGACGGTCAACCACGGCACCTCCTTCGAGCCTGTTTTTGACCACGAATCGACCTCATCGATCGGTGACGTAACGGTCTCGCAGCGGAACCCCAACCTCGTCTGGGTTGGCACCGGTGAGCCCAACAATCGCCAGAGTTCGCCTTACGGCAACGGTGTCTACCGTTCACTTGATGGTGGTGCCAACTGGCAACATATGGGGCTCGACGAGACCCGCCACATAGGGCGTATTCAGATCGATCATCGTGACAACAATCGTGTATTTATCGGTGCCGTCGGTCATCTCTGGGGGCCCAACGAGGAGCGGGGCGTGTTTCGCACGACCGATGCCGGGCAGACTTGGGAGAAGGTCCTATTTATCAACGAGGACACCGGTGTCATTGACCTGGCGATGGATCCTCATGACTCCAACACACTGTTTGCTGCGGCTTACCAGCGGCGCCGCACGGCAGGTGGCTTTAATGGCGGAGGTTCGGGCAGCGGCATCTATCGGACGATGGACGGCGGTGACACGTGGGAGCGACTTGCCGAAGGCTTGCCGCAGGGTGACATGGGCCGTATCGGTCTCGACATCTATCGCCGCGACCCGGACATTGTCTTCGCTACCGTCGAAGCTGGCGGCGGCCGCGGCGGTGTGTACCGCTCGACCGATCGCGGCAACAGCTGGGAGCACCTAAGCACGCAGAACAATCGGCCGATGTATTACAGCCAGATTCGTGTCGATCCCTCGGACCCCAACTGGGTTTATTCCGGCGGTTTAAACATATATGTCTCGAGCGACGGCGGGCGCACATTTCGTGGCGCGACGGCCGAAGTGCACTCCGATCACCACGCCATGTGGATTGACCCGAACAACTCCAACAACTTAATCATCGCCGGTGATGGCGGTATCTCGGTCTCTTTCGACCGAACACGGACATGGCGTCAGCTGCGCAACATTGTGATATCGCAGTTCTACGAAATCGGTGTCGACATGCGTGAACCCTATTTTGTCTGTGGCGGATTGCAGGACAACGGTTCATGGTGCGGTCCGAGTCGTACGCTCACGACGCTCGGGATCCGGAATCGAGATTGGTACAACATCGGGGGTGGCGACGGGTTCTACGTACGCATCGATCCGACCGATTCGAGTGTCTTGTTTGGGGAGTCACAGGGCGGCAATGTGTACCGCAAGAACCTGATCACCGGGGAAAGCCAACGTATCCGGCCTTTGCCTCGTGCCCAGGGACAAGGCCCGGACTCTGGTGAAGAAGTTGATTTTGCTTGGAACTGGAACACCCCGATGTTGATCTCCGAGCACGACAACCGTCTCATCTATATCGGCTCGAGCCACCTGATGAAGAGCGCCGACCGTGGTGTTACCTGGGAAGCCGTAAGTCCCGATGTGACCACCGGCGTCAACCGAGATGATCTTGAGATCATGGGCACACAGGTGCAACGTGGCACGACATTGTCCGCGAACGACGGTATTAGCTCGTATGGCAACCTGACAACAATTTCCGAGTCACCGACCAGCCCGAACGTGCTCTATGTAGGCACCGATGATGGCAACATTCACGGCACGCGCGACGCCGGTACTAATTGGGTGATGCTCAGCGGCGACATGCCCGGGTTGGCGGCGCCCAACACGGTGGTGACCCGCGTTGTTGCCTCGCGCTTCAACGAAGGCCGCGTTTACGCTACTTTCGATGGTCACGAGCGCGACGACTACCGTCCCTACGTTTATCGCAGTGACGACTACGGAAACACATGGGAGCCGATTGTATCCGGACTGCCCGACGATGCCACCGTTAACATCATCGTTGAACACCCGCGCAATGAAAACCTGCTATTTCTTGGAAACGAGATTGGGGTGTTTGTTTCGATAGACCGAGGTGATAGCTGGGCCCAGCTGAAGAACAATCTGCCGACTGTGCCAGTAGACGATATTGTCATTCACCCACGTGAAAATGACCTCGTCCTTGGAACTCACGGACGTGGCATCTGGATTCTCGACGACATTACGCCTCTCGAAGAGATAAGTGAGGATGTCCTTAACACTGATGCGCACATTTTCTCTGCTCGCCGCACGCCGATGTGGCGTGTTACTCGCTGGCAGGAATGGAGCCCCGGCACCTGGCGCGTTTCGAACCCGGCGCCGGGGGCGAGGATTCACTACTACTTAAAGGAAGACGCACCGTTGCCAAGTCCTACAGTAGATGCTCGCCGGGATGATGGCGGTGGTCGCAGTGGTGGTCGGGGTGGCGGTCGGGGTGGAGCAAATCAGATGCCTTCATCTGTTCCCGCCACACCGCCCGAGCCCACCGTGAAGTTAACGGTACTTGATGGCAATGGGGGCTTCGTGCGCGAATTCGAGGGGCCGGGTCGAGCTGGCGTTCAGACTGCCCTCTGGGACTTTCGCATCGCTGATGCTTACACCACGACAACCAGTGGTGGTGGTTTCGGTGGTGGTGGACGTCGTGGAGGCGGCGGTGGGCCGCGTGGCCCGGAGGTACTTCCGGNCACCTATACCGTACGCCTTGAAGCTGGTGGCCGGACGACGGAGACGACCGTNGAGGTTGTCCTCGATCCTCGAATCCAAGTTCCAATGGACGTCCTGCAGGATCGTCAAGATGCCATGATGGATGCCTATAATTTAGCCAAGCCGGTCTACGAGGCGCGGCAGGCGATCGNTGCAATCAACGATCAGCTCAACAACATGCGTGGTCTGCTAAGTGACGATGCGCCGGAAGCGTTAACCAGCGCGCTCGACGACATTACTCGCGATGTTGGCGAGATCCAGGAGAACATGCAGGAGGCCGGAGCCGGAGCCGGNGNNGTTAACACNATTCAGAGCTTCGCGGGAGAGCCAACAGCGGACCAACTTTGGCAGATCGACCAATCTTGGAGGCTTCTGCCCGGGGTCATCGAGCAGATCAACGTGGTGATCACCGACCGGATGCCGGGACTCATCGCGATGGTGTATCAACCCGGTGTCGGGCCCGCACCGTTGGATACAATTGAGATTCCAACGCGCCCTGCGCGGTGATTGCCTAGAGAACAAGAGCTACGTGACGACCTTTTTGGTCATCCCTCACCGTTGTTCTGGCCGTGGTGCTCTGTTGGGCCGTGCCCAAGAGGCGGTCGCCGGTTGGGCAATCTTTACCCTGATATTCAATCACGATGGAGAATCACGATGATTGTATTCAAGGCCATGTTTGAACGGCCGACGACACCTGACACCGATATCCACGACCTCACGCGTGACGTGAGCTCAGTAGTTGCGGAATCGGGTGTTCAGCAAGGTCAGGTGTTGGTATTCACTCCAGGCTCTACTGCNGCGATTACCACCATAGAGTTCGAAAGTGGGGCAGTTGCCGATTTGAAGGGGGCGATCAACGAGTTGGCGCCGACCGGNGCTCACTACGACCACGACGCCCGATGGGGTGACGGGAATGGCTACTCACATGTGCGCGCCGCCTTGCTCGGGCCATCCCTNACGGTACCAATCATCGACGGCGAACTGGCGTTGGGCACCTGGCAACAAGTCGTNTTGTGTGATTTCGACAATCGCCCACGAAATCGTCGGGTCATCGTCCAGGTAANAGGNTGACNTGCGCTGAAGTTTCTTTTCTTCTAGAAACGTNCCTGCCATGCTGCGATAGCNGTGATTCCTGGCGAGTCAAANCCCGAGCCATGGAGCCGGTAGTTGCGATCAAAGATGTTGGCGATTGAGAAAGTTAATTCACTGCTGGCGTTTATGTTGAAGCCGCCGCGTAGCGCCATGGTCCACCATCCAGGAGTCTCGTCAAACAAGGGCCTACCCTGCAGACCCGGGCCGAGAACCCGCAACTGAACCTCTTCGAGAGTTTCTCCTGTTGAAAGGAGAATGCCGTCCTGGACCACACCCAGCTCCACGGCGCCGTTGTTGAAGTAAGTTGCGATGTTGTCGGCATCTCGAAACGCGCCAATTCGCACATCTTCGACATCAGCGGGATTGAGACGATCCTGNGCGAGCATGCCGACAAAAACGCCCTCAAGCCACAGACGCCCACCAGTGCGATTCCAGCGCACGATGGCGTCGAAATGATCGGGCGCGATTTTGCGGGCCCAGAATCCCGTATCCAACTCACGACCNCGCTGGAGGCCTCCTTTAAACACAAACAATGTGCTTCGGTTAATCTCCTGTTCAAATAGCCACTCGATGCCCTGGACCCGGCCCCGGCTTATGTTGGCGCGAGAGACGACCGGGTCGGGGTCGACGCCAACAAAAATCCGACCATTTTCATCCTGGGAGATGATCATCTCCCCCCCAATGAATTCGCCGACAACATCCGTGGGGATGAGCATTGTTCGCCTCGAGATCGCGTCGGTAAGCTCGCTGTCGAAAATCGCGAAGTCGAAGCGCCTACCTTGTTGGCGCCAGCGGAAGCCGGTTTCGAAGCTCCACAACAACTCAGCAGTTAGGGGATCCCACGAAATCCCGGTACTGATTGCATTGCTGCTTGCTGAATCGCCTATGAGAGCGTTGAATTGTGATGCTTCCCGGGGTGACACTTCGAAGCCGCCACCGGTTAAACCTGTCTCGCTCAGATCAAACAGGCTTGGTGCGCGGAAACCGCGCGCAACGCGACCGTAGATGGTTGCCTGGTCGCTGAGTTGAATCGTGGTGCCAACGTTAAATGTAATATCAGCGTAGCTTTGCTCGCTCGACGGGACCATCGGCGTGTCCCCAATGATGTTGTCTTTGGCGTTGATTGCGGCACGGAAGTATGAGAAACGAAGCCCACCGGTGATTTGGAGCCGGTCATCTATCGCAGCCCAGTCGTCAAGGATGAAGGCACCGAACGACGTATAACGGGAGCCGTTTGGCACCCGGGGTCTCGTCGGGNTGGCAATATCACCCTCGCGAATCTCATCACGGAATGAAGCGACGTGCTCGTCATAGATTTCCCCACCTATGCTTAGTAGGTGTGGGCCGGCGTTGGACGAAGCCATGAACTCGTACCCGAAGGCGGCGACATTGCTTTTTTCGATGCGCATGGTGCTGTTCGGAAAGCGCTGGTCCTCGCGACCATCCGTCTGTTGATTTACCGAGAAGGTTGCCTCTATGAATATGTCGTTAGCGATGACATCTTGATAGCGGGCATAGCCGAAGTTGAGGATCTGCGGCTTAAAGGCGGCAATGTAGCGCCCATCACCCCCTAAGAGACGATCGTAGCGGCGAATGCCAAACTGCTCGTTGCGCATGTAGAAGCCAGTGACTGTTCCTGTGTTGCCTACTCGGTAACTGGCTTTGCTGGTGCCCCCCCCACTGCGATAGTCAGTGTCAACCATCCGGGTTCCCAGAATGTTTTGTACCGTTTCAGTTGGAAGATCGAAGAACCGGGCCAGAACGTTGTGGGAGTCTTTTCCGCCGCCGCCGCGGACGTCTTGATGACTTCCGCCTGTGACGGCGAACATAACGGCGAGGCGATTTGTAACTCCCCCAGCGCTGCCTTCGGCTCCAACACCGGTTGATGANGACTCAAAGAAAATGCGGCCATCACCGTGCCATTCCCATACGGGAGTGTTGGCNAATGCTGGTAACAGGAACGAATTGACGTTGATGGCCCCACCGAGAGCATCACTGCCGTAGTTCACGCCTGAAGGGCCGAGTTGGACATCGATACCGCCAACGGCAGCGGTTGGAATCCATGCCAAGTACTGTGTGTTTCCCGCCCGGTAGGTCGAATTGTTATAGCGGATGCCGTCGATCAGATACAACACCGCTTGGGCACTTTGGCCACGTAAGANTGGTGATCCTTGCCCGGGTGTTGTTTGCTGGGCAATGATCCCGTTTTCTTCAGTTAACATGCGTGGTAACAGGTCAGGGGCGCGTTCCTNGAGCTTNTCGAGCGTCAAAGAGCGGATCGTGCCAGCGACCTTNGTTTCGTCTTGAAGCAGCCCACGATTAGCTGTCACCGTGACGCTTTCTTCTATTTGCGCGAAGTTCACAGTGGCAACGGCGCCCTGTGGNNTCACTTCGACGAGCTGAACNCGATCNCGGAATGGTGGCACCGTCACGCGGAGTTCNTAGTTGCCTGGGNTTAGCTCGNCAAACAGGAATTTTCCTTGCNGGNCACTNTCGGTTTGNCCGANCTGCAAGCGGTTGGGACCAAATAAGCGAATNAGNGCNCCNGNTACCGGTTGTCCNTCGANNTCGAGCACNATGCCNGATANAGCGCCACGTTGTTGNGTTTGCGCTGAGCNCTCAGGTGCCGNAGNTGTCTCGCCAATTTGCGCTGCTNCTTGNGNTGNATAACAGAAGAATGGTGCANANACGCAAAAAGCGANTCGTATACCGAANCNTAACCGGAACNAACGGNGAGCGTGACNGTGCATTCTNAGGAGGNTTGNCGAGGGAGACTGANGATGAAGTCACATCATTCAANAANNATCCTAGCATGGGTCNGAGNNNCATCTTTCAGNTATATTGNNCCAGATGGCGAGTGTGAATTTNTTCCNNGGATGANGGNANGGTTTCGNNATGNATTAGTCAAAAATCGNGATACTGGGGGTCNACANCNCTGCCTCNNGNAAAGANNTCGGAGCGTTCACATNAGGGATNACTCTTTCGCGCCTTGCTACGATGCNGTGGCCAGGNATTTTCGATCTTNGTAGANCTTAGGTGTTGCTATGTTGGGTAGTCGCCAATTTTGCATGTTGTTGACCCTATTTGTTTGTGTTTCCTCTATCTCTTCTGCCACCCAAGAAGAAGAGGTGCGCTGGCAGGGCTCCGTGGTTGGTCTCGGGTTCATCGTCACGTTTACACCGGAGGAAGATGGCCCAGGTTATAAGGCCACCTTGGACATTCCGGCTCAAGGACTTAGTGGAGCGGAGCTTACGAACGTGGTGTACAGCGAAACCGAGATTGCGTTCACTTTATCGATTGCACCACCNAATGGGGCAACATGGCGTGCTAAGCGTCAGGTGGGTGNGACGACGGCCGAGGGTGAGTTTGAGCAAGGGGGTAACGTCGTGCCGTTCACCATGGAATNGGNGCCTGAGGGGAAAGTCTTNGGCCCCCGGCGGCCTCAGACTCCNGANCCNCCCTTTCCATATGACGAGCGTGAGGTTGCCTACACGAGCGAAGCTGATGGNACGAAACTGGCGGGGACGNTNACGGTGCCGAGGGACGATGGGCCTTTCCCTGCCGTTCTTCTGATCACTGGATCAGGCCCTCAAAATAGGGATGAGGAAATCCTCGGACACAAACCCTTCCTGGTTATNGCCGATCACCTGACCAGTAACGGGATCGCGGTCCTGCGTGTTGACGATCGCGGNATTGGTGGCAGTACAGGCGACATGTCGATGGCAACCTCCGAAGATTTTGCGTCCGATGTTCTTGCGGGCGTTCATTTTCTCGCCGGGCAACCCGATATTGACCCCGGCCGAATCGGGCTGATTGGTCACAGCGAAGGTGGCATTATTGCGCCAATGGTGGCGGCAGCGTCCGACCATGTTGCGTTCATCGTCCTGCTCGCTGGCTCAGCGATCCCTGGGCGAGATTTGATGATCATGCAGTTGGCTGCGGTCCAGCGTTCGATCGGCCGGCCGGAGGGCAACGTCGAGCAGCAGATCGAGGCACAGCGTAGCCTCCTTGAGCTAGCTAGCGAGGGTGNTGACNTCCCTGCNTTGACTGCCGCAGTTGCCGAGTTGACTCGCATCCAAATCTCGAACTTGGCAGAGGGGCAGCGTCCGTCGACTGAGGAACTCAAGCCGGTTATCGAAGCCCAAGCNCGCCAGCTCACGACGCCGTGGTGGCGCTTTTTCNTGACCTACGATCCGCGGACCGCGCTACGTGAGGTCCAGTGTCCGGTATTGGCGATTAACGGCTCGCTGGATGTACAAGTTCCGCCTGGNCCCAACCTCGGCGTGATCCGCGAGGCGCTTGCGGAGGCGGGCAACGACGACATCACGGTCGAAGAGCTCGGNGGCCTCAACCATCTGTTTCAGACTGCAANCACCGGAAGCCCAACCGAATACGNNNNGATNGAGGANACNTTCGCGCCTGCNGNGCTNGATCTNATCACGAGTTGGNTNCNCCANAGGATGGNNGANGAGTGACTGGTGCTTGACATTGATGGNNANATNTATTAAAANAANANTGAATATTCGATAGTTCCAATAAAGNGCAATTGGGCGGATAATGNATTCATCCNACAGCTTAGAGAATCNGANNCAGATCAAGGCACTAGCACATCCCCTCCGTCAACAGATTCTAGAGCTGATGATTGAGGCACCNATCACCACAAAGCAGGTGGCTGANCGCCTAGNTGAGAANCCCACNAAGCTCTACCACCANGTCNATACACTTGAAGTTGCCGGGCTAATCAAGNTAGTTAAAACGAGGCGCAAGCGTGGCACCANTGAGAAGTACTATGAGGCNGTCGCCGAACGCTTNGTGATCGATCGGCAGGCGGTGGAGGTTCGTTTAGCGACAGACGACGANCCNGGCAACTTCGAGANCATNATCTCGAACTCTCTGGATGAGACTCTCCACGAGATCCGGGAGTCAATGGACACTGGCTTGATTCGTGATGACGATGAATCAGTGTTCATTCGCTCTCATCTTCAGGTGACGNCACAGCAGGTGTCGACGCTGGTTNAGCGTTTGCAGGAATGGATTNGTGACTGNCAGNNCAGCCANAATTCCNAGGCNGAAACGCAATACGGGCTNACAGTTGCGTTCTATCCNACGAAAATCTCGAGATAGGGAGGCCAACCCANGAACGGCCTGNGTTGAGNCGNNCCGGTTAGNTNGATCGNNGNNACTGCNNGCATAGGGNCCTGCCTANNTGNTCCGNACGGTTGACGACNTNACTCTGGACGGTTTTNATTAGCATGTTGCTGAGAAACTTNCAGAGTTTTCCCAGCATCCTTCNANGGTTTTTACTCACANCTATGTGATGCCAATGNGCTTTGGTTTCGGGAGTCACACCCTTTCTCGACGCGTCACATTGGACACTTTTCAGGAGGTATCGTTTTGAAGAAACTCAATCAGACGGNCNGGTTTGTCTCGATCGTACTTGCGGCTGGGGTTTTCGCCATGGGCGCCGTGCCGGATACAGCGGCGCAGCAACTGTCGGCTGCAGCGTCGACGTTGATGGAACTTCCCGGCGTTGGTATCACGGAGGTACACGAGGAACACGTACACTATGGCCTGATGGCGTCGTCACAGGATGATCCTAACGTCATCGTTGATCCCAATCTTTATTCGTATTTGACTTGGCGGTCGACAAATTTTGGTCGTGGCGGACGCGCCACAGCAGTGGCTGGGACTCCCGACGACCAGTTCACCTTTTTTGCTGGCTACACAGGTGGCGGGGTGTGGAAGACGGCTGACGCCGGTCTAACCTGGGACAACATTTCGGACGGATACTTCAACGTCGGCTCGATCGGCGACATTAAGGTTGCCCCATCAGATCCGAATGTTATCTGGGTCGGGACCGGCTCCGGTTGCCCGCGCGGCAATATCTCGACCGGTGATGGCATCTACCGGTCGACCGATGGTGGTAAGACCTGGACCCATGTTTGGAACCCAGGCTTCGTCCAGGTTCCAGAGATGGTTGTCGATCCCTTTGATCCTGACCACCTGTACGCTGCAGTCCTTGGTGACATCTTCGGTGCCGGGCCGGTACGCGGTATCTACGAAACCAAAGATGGCGGCCAGGGTTGGGATCAAATTCTGTATATCTCAGAAGACACAGGCTTTAACGATATCGAGATGGATCCGAGCAACCCGCGGATCCTTTACGCGTCTGCTTGGACTGTTTACCGCAAGCCGTGGACGATCCACTCAGGCAGCGAGGAGGGTGGCATCTACCGCAGTAAAGACGGCGGGGAAACTTGGGAAAAGCTCTCAGGTGGCCTGCCGACTGGAATGGTGGGCAAAATTGACTTAACAGTCTCGCCTCCGAACCCCGATCGGGTGTGGGCTCTCATCGAAGCTCCTAACGATCGTGGTGGCGTCTATCGTTCTGAGAACGGTGGTAACTCTTGGCAGCGTGTTAACAACAATCGTGACCTGCAGCAGCGTGCTTGGTACTACGTCCATATCTACGCTGATCCTGTTGATCCCGACACGGTCTACGCGCTAAATACTGGCGCCTATAAGTCGACTGATGGTGGTGTCACCTTCAACAACACACTGCGCTCGTCGCACGGGGACAACCACGACTTGTGGATCAACCCCAACAACCCGAGGATTATGGTTAACGGCAACGACGGTGGTGCCAACGTGTCAGTCAACGGTGGGCGGACGTTTACTGCCCAAGGCAATCAGGCGACCGCTGAGTTCTACCGTGTCACCGTCGACAACGACATTCCCTATCGTGTCTATGGCGCTCAGCAGGACAACAGCACAGCTGCAGTCCAATCCGCGTTCGGTGGCGGGGGACGTGGTGGTAGTGATTTCTACGCGGTGGGTGGTGGCGAAAGTGGTCATATCGCAGTTGACCCGCGTGATTCCAACGTCATCTGGGCGGGGAGCTATGGTGGAAACTTCACCCGCCAGGATCGGAACACGGGAATTACCAGAAGCGTGCGGATCTACGCGGACGCTGAGACTGGTCAACAGGCGGCGGATATGAAATACCGCTTTCAATGGAACGCACCGATCCGCATCTCGCCGCATGATCCGGACACCGTTTACATCATGTCGCAGTATGTTCACCGGACGCGGGACCAGGGAGTTAATTGGGAGGTGATCAGCCCCGATCTGACCACCAACGACATCACCAGGCAAGGCTATTCAGGTGGTGAGGGCATCACTCGCGATAACACCGGCGTCGAGGTCTATACAACGGTCTTTGCTTTCGAGGAGTCGCCACTCGTCCCTGGGTTGCTGTGGGCTGGGTCTGACGATGGTTTGATTCATATTTCCAAGGACAACGGTGTGACTTGGGAGAACATCACACCTCCCAACATGGTTGAGGGAGGCACCGTTAATCAAGTCGATATCTCGATGCATGATCCTGGTCGTGCCCACGTTGCGGTCTACAAGTACCGTGAGCAGGATTATCGACCTTACATCTACCAGACGAGCGACTACGGGGAAAGCTGGAGGCTATTGACTCCTGGTACCAACGGCATTCCCGAGAACCACTTCGTGAGGACAGTGCGGGAAGACCCGAACCGGCGCGGGCTGTTGTTTGCTGGCACAGAGTTCGGCATGTATGTCTCGTTCGATGACGGTGCGCACTGGCAGTCGTTTCAGCTCAACCTGCCGATCACGCCGGTCACGGACATGATAATTAAGGACAGTGACCTGATTGTCTCCACTCAGGGTCGGGCTTTCTGGATCTTGAGCAACTTCTCAGCCTTATCGGAGCTTGACGCAGTCAGCGATGCTCCCGCCCATCTGTTCAAACCCCGCACCGCTTACCGTGGTGGTGGTAACAGACCCGAAATCCAGTTCTTTATCGCCGAGGGCACCACTGGTATGGCCACGCTGCAGATCAACAACAGCAGTGGGGAGAAGGTCAGTGAGTTCAATGGACGTATTGTCACAGGGGGGCCGACGCAGATAGCGGGTGGCCGCGGTGGCCGTGGCGGCCGTGGCGGCCGTGGTGGCCGGGGTGGCCGTGGCGGATTCGCTGGTGGAGGTGGAACACGTTTGACCGCCCGGCCCGGTATCAATTCGATGAGTTGGAATGCTAGCTGGCCAACGATCTACCAAGTACCCGCGGGTATCGTTCAGTGGGGCGGTGGTCGAGGAGGTGGTCTTGCGGTGGTGCCGGGCACCTATACCGTGACGCTGACGATTGGTGATTGGAGCCAGTCACAGACGATCGATTACCTGTCCGATCCACGTCTTGACGTAGACCAGGCTGCCTATGAAGAACAGGTACGCTTTGCCCATGAAGTTGGGTTTGAAGCCAAACGCTTGTACGACGAACTCGGGCAACTACGATCAGTCAAAGAACAGGCCACCCGAATTGGCCAGCAACTTGCCGACGCTGGCTACGGCGATGAGGCGACAAATGCGGCACGCGTGTTGAACCGCACGCTTGAGACAATCGAAGGTGAGCTGACTCAGTTGCAAGGTTCCAGCGGGCAAGACGCACTTAACTTTCCAGGTCGTCTCGACAATCAATTTAACATGTTGTACGGGCAAATCACTGGTGGCAATCCGCCAGTCCAGGGTGGTGCCTATGAGCGCTGGGAAGATCTAAGACCGGAACTGCAGCCGCTTATCGATCAGATCCGCGCGATCTATGCGGCTGATCTAGAGGAATTCAACCGCCTTGTTGGTGAACATGGGATGCGTGTGCTGATGCGGCGGGAACAGTAACGTCTATATACGTACTGGAGTTGTAGCGTCCAAACTAACCGCTCCGCAGCTCTCTAGCGTGCTGTGGTTGTTTGTTAATGAAGCGCGGGGGCGTAGCCTTTGGGCAACGCCCAATCGCAGTGGCGTTATCATGAGCCCATGAGCTGTGCACCATGAAATGGTCCTGGAAGATCGGCTCGGTTACAGGGATCCCGATCTACGTCCACTCGACGTTCGTTCTTATTCTGCTGTGGGTAGTCTGGACATCCGAGGGTGAAGGCCTCTTTGGGACGCTAACCAGCTTGGCATTCATCCTGACACTGTTCACCTGTGTTGTGTTGCATGAACTCGGCCACGCTCTGACAGCAGGTCACTACGGGATCAAGACCAGTGACATTACATTGCTGCCGATTGGCGGGGTGGCCCGCCTGGAGAAGATGCCCGAAGAGCCACGGCAGGAGTTCTGGGTAGCGGTCGCTGGTCCGGCCGTGAACGTCGTGATTGCGTTGATGCTCTTTGTTGTTTTGCTGATCGAAGGGAAGTATCAGCCAACCACCTCAATGAGTATCACAGCGGGCTCATTCGTTGAGCGCATCATGGTCATTAACCTCGTATTGGTTCTTTTCAACATGCTGCCGGCATTTCCCATGGATGGTGGGCGTGTGCTGCGCGCCGTGCTAGCGATGCGGATGAACTATGCGAAGGCCACACAGGTGGCGGCCACGATCGGGCAGGGAATGGCGCTTCTGTTCGCGCTTGTCGGTCTGCGTTACAACGCTTTCTTGGTATTCATTGCGCTTTTTGTGTGGATCGGTGCGTCGCAGGAAGCAGGCGCGGTGCAGATGCGCTCGGCGCTCAGCGGCATTCCGGTGGCACAAGCAATGATCACAGAGTTCCATG
>PBML01000027.1 GCA_002722645.1 Acidobacteriota bacterium | reverse complement strand
ACTCAAAACCACCGAATAGCCGAACCGATATTCGTGGTCCAGAGGTTGCGAATGTTTCCCTGCGCGACATCGCATCAAACAACGAAGCACGGGTGTTTTCCTCGGCCCACACTCCAGCTAGCGCACCCGAACCCCAAGTCGCGGCCCGCGGCGTAACAAATCCTTCCCATATACCTTTTTTTGTTCCGCCCTCGGGAACGGACTGCCGCGGAGCTGAGCCTCGTGCCTCCGGAGAATTAGCTCGATCAGTATGGAGATTGTCCTCCTCATACGATCCAGCGCTAGTGTGCTCGTCGCTCGACCCGATCGCGCCGAATTGAAACGGGTTAACGCCCAATTTCTCGTCGAACTCGAGACCTTGGTTGAGAGCATCGCGCCAATACCCGCCCTTAAACACGGAGATAGGATCTTTGTTCTCAACGCGATTGAGGTAGTACTGAACGATCTGAAAATCAGCCCACTCATCGTTGGGGGACAACGACGGATGTGTTTCTGAAGAGCCCTTTTTCTGACTAATCTCCGCGATGGGCTCGTTTCTTCGTCTTTTTTCCGCGAAGGCCCGATCAATGGGACGGCCCTTCCACGTGGTCTCCATAAAAGCGAGGCCATCGCTCTGATTCATGTTATGAGGAATGGACAAGGATTCGATTCCGTTGGCACGCTGTCGATCCAGCCAATTCCAAAGCTCCTCGGGGTCGTCCGAGTCGAGCGAACTGAACGGCACCGGCGGCACCTCTCCCGACTTGAAAATCACGTTCCTGTGGAGATGTTTTGCGCCGGAGTTTGCCGTGTACTCGTACCCCACGAACGCGGTGAATTGACCCGGATCGTTGTGCCGTTCAGCTGCTTCGATTTCTTTTCGCCAAGCGTCTGCTACGATTTTCGGAGAGGTGAGATCACGAGGCATCACGTTAAAAAAACCAATGCTTATAAGCTCCTTAAAACTGCGGCCTCTTCCAACTACCTTTATAAAGTCGCTCAGCCCGCGTGACGCTAGTATCTGGTCTTTCATCGGGTGATTGTGGGTTTCACTGGCCGGGTCCAACAACGCGGCGAAAGCACCCAAGTACTCTGCATGATCGGCAACCGCTAAAAAGTCGAGCGGGGGACCCGTGAGCCTCACTTTGATGCCTGACGGATGCTGTATCGGTTCACCTTTCGCGTATCGATACGCTTCATCCGGCCCCGTTCTAAAGCTTCCCATTCCCATAAACGCGTCAAATGAGAGCATCGTGTGTATGTGCAAGTCTCCGAAGTACGGATTTCGTTCGACACTCGAGCGGCTATGATCTTCACCGAAACCGACATTGCCGGACAATAGACATAGCGTCGCCAGTAACCAACACCTTGTGTCGCGGATTGCGTTAATCATTCTTTCGCTCCCTTCCACGTTTCCCTCTTTCCGCAAAGACGCGCTGCGCTCTGCACCCTTGCGCTAAATCTACGGTGTAACTTCCCTGAAAACTCTTGAAAAAGCCAATCCCAATCAATCTGATCACACTTCTTCGGCGTCTATCGACGTTGTGTCTATGGATGACGGGCGACTTCCGTGCCCTCACACAATTGCGGGCACTCTCGATGAGTTGGCCGGAGATCAAGCGGACTATGCCGAAACCTTTTCTCTCCCTTGCATCGACAAAGATGACCCCGCACGAACGGTTCGTCGATTCCACTCCCACGCGATTGTTCCCATGACCACATTGGTGAGAGCCGTGGCAGCAAATATCCCGGGATAGCCCCAGACCCAATTGGCCAAAATGGCGATGGGAACGTACATAACAAAAGTCCGTAACAACGCGATTATCAATGGTGGTGCGGGTCGGCCCAGCGCATTGAAGCAAGTACTAGCAACCTGCATCACGCCCATGAATCCAATGGAAAGGGGTACGATCAGAAAGAACGTTCGGGCTACTTCACCCACGGTCTCATTGTCATCAATGATTCGAACAAAATAGTCGCCCCCGAGAAATAACACGACAAACGTCACCAGCCCCCACGCGAGACAAAATCGGTTGCTCAACGAGAGCGCCTGTCGCGCTCGTTGGAACTGGCCTGCGCCCCAGTTTTGCCCCACGAACGGGCCAATGGATGAGGAAGCGCCCCAGAGAACCATGTGCACCATGGTTTCTACTCGCATAGCAACGTTGTAACCCGCCACCACTTCATGGCCGTGAGCGGCGAGGAGTCGAGTAATAATGAGCATGGATACCGGTTGGATTAGGCCGCTCGCTGTCGCGGGTCCCCCGACGTGAACAATCGCCACAAACGACTGCCAGAATCCCTTTACCGAACGCCGGATCATACGTGCCCTAACCAACAGGACCAGATAAATAGTGACGCTAAACACGCGGGACAACACGTACGCCCATGCGGCACCCGCGATCCCTAGCGCAGGAAGTCCAAACCATCCAAAGATCAACACCGGCCCGAAGGCCATCTGCAGGACCGAACCGGTCGTCATGACGATACCTGGACTTGCCGCGCGACCCGTCGCCCTCAACAATGTCGACCCGACCATCGAGAGCATGAATAGCGGGAATCCCAACATATACACCGTTAGATAATCCGCCGCCATTTCACGAACTTGGCCCGTTGCTCCAAGCGCACTAATCACGGTTTCGGCATACAAGAAGCCAAGCAGCCCTATGACGCTGCCTACGACAAGCACTAATAGCTGCGCGTGAGTCACCAGCACGGCGGCTCGCTCACCATCGCCGCTTCCAACCGAACGAGCGATCACGGATGAAGCCCCAGTCCCGATTCCGCCGGCAAAAGCAAACAACGTGATTGTTATCGGAAAGGCAAAACCAAGGGCAGCCAGCGCTTCGGTACCGATCCACCCCAGATAGACCGCTTCAACCAAACGGGCGAAATTCATGCTCAGCGATCCCATCGTAATGAAGGATCCCAGTCGCAGGAGGTGGCGCCCAACACTGCCCTCGGTAAACGTTGCGCCTGCCCGTCGATCGCTCATAGAGTTCTACTTTTCCCATCGCCGGCGCTACGGCGTAAAAGAGGCACCATGGCAGANCAAGACATCGCGGCCCGNATCGAAGATCTTGAAACCAAGTTGACCTTCCAAGAAGACACAATCCAAAAACTGAACGACGTCATCGTCACGTGCCAAACACGAATAGACGAACTCGANGCCNTAATCCGCATGCTCACGGAACAAGTTCGAACAGCGGAACNTATCATCAAACCCGAAGACGAACCCCCACCGCCCCATTACTGAGTCGAGCGGTTCTTTATCATACGGGTAATTGCGAACTGGGTTGGCAAAACTCGCTCTACGGCAGAGAATCGTNANAGAAAAACCAACAAAGGAAATGCCTGACCGATGAGTTATGCCGGTGACCGCATCATCTACGACGCCGACAGCCATCTAATGGAAATGCCCGATTTCCTGACGNCGCACGCGGACGATTCGATTCGCTCCTCCCTTCCAAATCTTGGGGAAACGACGACGGGAATATTCGATCCGGGCGAGCACGTCGGATTGAAGGGACATTCGCCCGACACCGTTGCGAGTCTCTTGGAACTCGGCGATCAGATCACTCGCGGCCCCAAATGGCATGATGCACTTGGTGCATTCAACGGCGAGGAAAGGGGAAAGGCTCTCGACCTCTTGGGGTTTANACGCCAAGTAATCTTTTCGTCATTNTGCGGNCGCTTAATCTTTGGCGCTCCNGACGACGCNGTGAGTTACGGCGCNGCNACNGCNCANAATCGNGCNATGGCGGAGTTCGTNGGNGGNGATGNCCGGNTGATNGGCGTGGCCATGGTGCCGTTACAGGANCCAGATNGCGCNCTCAAAGAAATCGAGGCCGCGCTTGACTTGGGCCTTGGCGCATTTTGGATCAGTGCGGATCCTCCCGGAGGCAGATCACCCGGACATCCTTTGCACGAGCGTATTTGGGCCGCCCTCGAAGAGGCTCGCACGCCATTCATTCTGCATGTCGGAAGCGCACCGCTCTCGATCGAGGAGCCGTGGATGAATGATGGCCGTCCTGACCGGCCCACGGCCCGGGGAGGAGCTGAAGTCATTGGTTCGAAAGACCTGACAGTGATTCATCATGCCGCTCAACGGTTTATTTCCGCGCTCGTACTTGACGGCGTACTAGAACAGTTCCCTTCGCTCAAAGGCGGCGTGATCGAAATCGGCGCCGGCTGGGTACCGGACATGATTCGTCGACTCGATTACGCAGCAGACATATGGTCTCGATCCGAGCCCCACTTGGCCGACATGNCAAGAACGCCAGGGCAACAGATTCGTGAGCAACTCCGCTTTACACCGTATCCCTTCGAACAGGTGGAACAACTCGTCAACGAGTCTTACCCCGAGTTGTATTTATTTTCATCCGACTACCCCCATGCAGAAGGCGGTCGCGATCCGCTCGGACGATTTGATCGTTCCACAGCTTCGTTGAACGAAACCGACCGTGACCGGTTCTTTCGCACAAACTTTCTTGACTTATATCCTCAAGCTTAAGCAATGGGTACGCTGAAGTTCGAGATCTTCGAATCCATTTACCAACGCGCGTGTCGCCTGTTGCAAACTAACGCCANGGCAGAAACCAACTATGTCTAGCCGAACCATTGAGTTAACCGAATCCGTCTATAGCTACCTCCTTCAATCAGGCATTCAGGAATCGTCTATTGCCTACGAGCTCCGCGTAAAAACACANGAATCCACNCCATGGCACATGATGCAGATCTCTCCCGAGCAGGGAGCCTTTATGGCGCTTTTAGTACGCCTAATCGGTGCAAAAAAAACCATCGAGGTAGGTACATTTACCGGATATAGCGCGCTCGTGGTNGCAGAAGCCCTCCCTGAAGACGGCCGCATCATCGCATGTGACGTCTCGGAAGAATGGACATCGATCGCCCGTGACTTTTGGGAAAGGGCGGGGTTACGAAACAAAATCGACTTGCGCTTNCGACCTGCCACCGAAACGTTGGACGAAATCATCGATCAAGGCGGGGCGGATTCTTTCGACTTTGCTTTTATAGATGCCGACAAGGCCAACTACGATGACTACTATGAACGATGTCTCGTTTTGCTGCGCCCCGGCGGATTGGTCGGAATCGATAACGTTCTCTGGGGAGGTCGCGTCGCCGACGACACCGCCAATGACGACGATACTCTGGCAATCAGGGCGTTAAACGAGAAAGTGCGCACCGACCAGCGCGTGTCCGCGACCATCCTCCCGATTGGCGATGGACTAACGTTAGCGATCAGGCGATAGGCCCTTACGCACTCAAACGTAGATTTTCGGAGCGCTCGGCTCCCGGATCACCTGACCATGGAATCGGCGTTTCGCCTTGAGCCGTGACTCGGTGACCACGTCTTTCGTGAGGCCAGTAGTCCCAGATTGCGTGATGCTGTACACAGCGATTGTCCCAAGCCGCGATTGCATTCTCAGACCAAACGAAACGGCATTGGAAAGCGACCTGCTCGGCATGATCCAGCAAAAATCCAAACAGCGCCCCTGCTTCCATACGCGGGAGATCATTGATTCGTTCAGTAAATTCACGGTTAACGTACAGGGCCGGTCGGTGGCTATCAGGATGTTCCCGCACTAACGGATGGTCGGCTTCGGGCCAACTCGCCTCGGCCGGATTGTCAAACCGAAATAAACGGCGGTAAGCATCTTCACCGGAGTGACGCGCGGTCAACCCGTCCAGCAAGGTTTTCATCCGCTCGGACAAAGCGTCGTACGCCGCATACATACTCGAGAACAAGGTATCCCCACCGCTCGGCGGTATTTCATGTAGCTGCAACGTGGTGATTGACGGAGGAGCGTCGTCACAGGAAACGTCGGAATGCCAGCGATTACCCGCTGCCACATCGGTCTCCCTTGTCGTTCGGATTTTCATGAGACCAGGGTATTCGGCGGCNANACCCCGCGACGCAGGGTGCACGTGTACNGGNCCNAACCGACCNGCAAANGCNATCTGTTGCTCCGGTGAAAGTCGCGGCTGATCTCTGAAGAAAATAACTCCATGGTCAACCGTTGCTTGGTGAATTTCGCTAAATTGTTCATCCGACAAATTCACCAAATCAGCACCCCAAATTTCGGCGCCTATGATCGGGTTTAACGGNCGTAGTTCAATCGTCATAGGCGTCGCGATCCTCGGGGGTTGATAGCTATATGGCAGTAGAGTGGCACGTTGGTCAGGCAGGTCAATGGCCGATTTCGCATGACACCCGGGCTTCACCATCTTGATAACGATCACCACCGCCCATCAATGCNCGCTCAAATCAAGGCCCCGTGAGGCGTTGATTGTGCGCAGCTAGTACAATGCGCGGTTTTTCGCGCGCCGTGTGCCCGTCCAACCGCGTCAAGTAGGGCTTTTTTCGTATGTATCGTCGAGTAGTACTGTCCGGATTGTTCGCCATTGTTAGTTCGCTCTCCATTCACGCAGAGCCCGGCGTCGCCGTCGCTGGAAGTTTTCACCAGTTAGACAACGCGCTNTCTGCACAGGAGGCATTGCANGCCAAACTCGGCATCCAAATACAAATTGCGGAAACCGAAGTGAATGCGCAACGTTGGTATCGGGTGCAAGCCACCTCCAGCGATGCGAGAGCGCTGGTGGCGAAAATGCGACAGTTTGGGATCGAAGGTGCATTTTTTCAGCCCGTCACACATGCATTACCACGTTTGGACGGAGGCGTTCCGACTTCGACCGGGCTGCTAACCGCTCGGCCGAGTGTTACGCCCCCACGCGACAGTCTTCCAATATCAATCACTCCCGCACGATCTGGAGCGGGACCGCAGGAAATTAAAGGGGCGCTCAACGGCATGCCCATGCACTACATCCCACTTAATACACGCCTCCACGCCGAAACCGACGTCACCGTAGATGGCGTCGTGGACGAGGCCATTTGGAGCCAGATCCCGCACTACGACAACATGCGGGTNGCAATACCTGGGACCGGGGAGCCCGCGAACTACCCCACCGAAATCCGTCTACTCGCAACCGAACGCGGGCTCTACATCAGCGCCGTCTTACATCAACCTGCAGATAGTCTTGTCAGTCGTTTAAGCGAGCGTGACGAATTTATTGACCGCGACAATTTTGGTGTGACCCTTGATACCACCGGCAATGCCCTTTTTGGTTACTGGTTCATGATGGGGCTTGGAGGGTCGAAAGGAGACGGGAAGGTTCTACCGGAACGAAGATATTCGCAGTCGTGGGATGGTCCATGGCTGGGAAAAACCTCGACTTTCGACGGTGGATGGATGGCCGAAATGTATTTTCCATGGTCCATGATGAGCCTTCCTAAGACCGAGGGCGTTCGGAACATTGGGTTTGCCGCGACACGACAAGTAGCTCACGCGAACCAAAGATACCAATGGCCTGGCCATTCCTATTCGGCNTCGCAATTCGTTAGNGCGCTGAANACTTTGCAGGTTGAAGGNGTCGAACCAAGNCAACAATTCTCTATTATTCCCTTCGCATCGACGACGGCAGATNTNGCGCGCAAAGAAAACNGNGCCGAGATCGGTGNTGATCTTTCNTGGAAGCCATCGCCGAAACTNGAAGTCACGGGATCCATCATGCCCGACTTCGGTGCCGTCGAAAGCGATCGGGTAGTCTTGAACTTGACCGCTATGGAGACGTTTTTCCAAGAAAAGCGGTTGTTTTTTCTCGAGGGTAATGAAGTTTTCGAGACGACGCCGCGTTCCGATATGCAGGTCNCCATGCGGACACTCACCAACGACGATTTTTCAACCGCGTCTCGACGCGTTTACATGTCCAATTTCATGCCAACCCCCATCTCCATCGTCAANACGCGCCGCATCGGCGGTACCGCCAATCAAGTCTCCCGCCCCGAGGGCGTGATGCCATTGCCCGGTGAACGCGATCTTCCGACTGAGCTATTGGGCGCTGCAAAATTCACGGGCTCCATCGGCGACTTCCGATACGGGATCCTCAGCGCATTCGAAGATGATGTGGAGTGGGTTGCCACAGACACCGCAGGAACTATTGTCAATATTGATGCGGACGGCCGAGACTTCGGTGTTGCCCGATTGATCTATGAGGCGGGTTCCACCAACCGTTACTCTATCGGCTATATCGGAACCTATACCGGCGGCCCGCTCTACAACGCGCAAGTCAATGGCTTAGACGCGCACTACAGTACCGGCAACGGACGNTGGATTGCCGACCTCCAATTGATGCGTAGCGACGTCGATGAGCGCACGGGGTCCGGCGCCCTCGTCGATATCCTGTTCGCTTCTGGTCCGACACGACAACACAAAATCGAACTCGAATATTTCGACGATGAAATCAATCTCAACGATTTAGGGTTCCAACGCCGTAACGCGTACAGCGGAGCCCAGTATGTCTTTTTGTACTCAAACGCGGAGAAACGCGGTTTTATCGAGTCGACTCGAGGCACCGTTGCGCTGCGTCAACACTATAACGACGACGGACGCGTCATCGACAGCGGTATCTATTGGCGTAACATTTTAGCTTTACCCAAACGCAACACGGTTCGAACCGGATTTGGTTTCATGCCTAAACGCTGGGAAGACATCGACAGTCGCGGAAACGGCGTCTACCGTGTGGACCAACGTCTNTGGTGGTCGCTCATCTGGTCCACCGACGCGAGCAAAACGTTCAGTTATTCCTTCGGCGCCAATGGTGAACAGGAAAACCTTGGCGATTGGACAGATGGCCTTAGCGTCGGCGTGACCATTCGTCCTTCGGATCGCATCTANGCGGACTTTGAAGTGGACTATAAACGCCGGGACGGCTGGATCGTTTACCAAGGCGGGCGGAATTTCGGGTCCTATCACGGTGCCGATTGGCAACCGCAGATCAAAATCAATTGGTTCATGGCACCGCAACACCAATTACGTTTGATGCTTCAATGGGCAGGCGTCCGCGCAGACGAGCGCGGTTTCTTTNGAATCCCCGACAACAATGGCGCGCTCGTCGCCACGGAGCGAAACATCGATTCGCACGATTTCACCGTGAGTTTGTTGACCACCCAACTTCGTTATCGTTGGTCAATCGCTCCCCTAACCGACTTTTTCTTGGTCTACAACCGAGGGAACACACTGCCGAACCAAGTTAAACAGCCGATCGCCGACCTATTCCGAGATGCCTTTCAAGATCCCATCGTCGACTCGCTNGTGGCTAAGTTTCGGTACCGATTTGGCAGTTAAGTTACGAAGTCACCTACCCAAAGGAACAACAATATGACCACGTCTCCATTACCGATCGGTGAACCAAGCGCGCTGGGATTTGACCCCGATCGCCTGGCTCTGATCGGCCCTGCGATGGANGAATATGTCGCCGATAAACGAGTCCCGAACCTCGTCACNTTGATCGCTCGTCGTGGACAAATCGTTCATTTCGAGGCCCGCGGCGTTCTCGACTTTGATTCTGACGAACCGGCCGGCAAAGAAACTCTGTTTCGAATGTTTTCGAACACCAAACCCATCGCCGGCGTCGCCACGCTTATCCTTACCGAGCGCGGCGTGCTAACACCCGATGACCCTGTGTCCCGATTCCTTCCCGAATTCTCAAAACAGCAGGTACGCAACCCTCTCGAACCAATGGTGACAGAACGAGCGCGGCGCGGCATCACCATTCGCGATTGCCTGACTAACACCACCGGCCTGACTAGTCCGGCGACCATGCCCAATTTTTACCGCCAACAATACCGCGAGGTCTTAGAGACCCTCGGCTGGATTTCGAATCGAAACGATGAAGATCGCGTTCGATCAGACAATCGGGCGCGCGTTGAAGCCCTGGCACAACTTCCGCTGGCTTCGCACCCCGGCGATAGATTTGGTTACCACCTTGGCTACCCGGTGCTTGGGGCCGTACTCGAAGCTGCCAGCGGCCAATCCCTCGATGTCTTTTTCCGCGATAATATTTTTGGCCCGCTGGCCATGGTGGACACAGACTTTTACGTCAAAGATGGCGCCCTCGATCGTTTCGGAGCGTGTTATGTACCTCGCAGAGAAGGCGACAATGTTCAGCTAGTCGCAACTGAAACTGCGGCGACGAGCGAAAAAACCACGGGGCCCAAGACCGAGTTCGGCGCCGGTGGTGACTCGGGCGGCATACTCTCCACCGCGGGTGACTACGCAAGGTTTGGACAAATGTTATTGAACGGAGGCGAGTTGGATGGTGAACGGATCCTCGGGCGTAAAACGGTCGACATCATGATCGGGAACCACACCGGTGACATGGAGATACCCATGACGGGACCAGGATTCCATTGGGGTCTTGGTGTTGCTACCTATCACGGCCGTCATCGCCCGCCACTCATCCGATCCGTGGGGACGTATGGTTGGGGGGGCGCGGCAGGAACGACCTATTTCGCCGATCCGGACGAAGAACTCTTGGGGGTATGTCTCACCCAGGTGTTACAACACGGCATGATGCCTAACAACAATTACCAGGAAACTTTTCAACGGTTGACGTACCAAGCGCTGAACTAACCTGACGTTCCTCAATTTGACGCCTAGGCGTGAAGCATTCGCCTGGTCAACATCATACTGCTATCTTCCTTGGCTGTTCGCGCCCGTAGCTCAGTTGGATAGAGTGTTGGCCTCCGAAGCCAAAGGTCGTGCGTTCGAATCGCACCGGGCGCGCCACACCGTCACGGAAGAAGAAGGATGCATGTGTGAAAGCTTGGCAGATTACGTCGCTGGGGGACCCTTGGGATGAACTCAACGTCGTCGACGTAGACTCCCCGCCCACTGACCTGGAAACCGTCCGCATTCGGGTCGAAGCCACGGATCTAAATTTCGCCGACATCCTGCAGTGTCAAGGTTCATATCAAATCAAACTCGCACCACCTTTTACGCCGGGAATGAATGCAACGGGAACCGTAATCGACGCGAATCCTAACCTCGGTTTCGCGATCGGGGAGCGTATCGTCGGGCCCACTGTTGGACCCTTCGGCGGTTACGCCGAAGAGGCCATCCTCCTCGGCGAGCGCTCTCACGGAGTGCCTGACGAGCTCGACGCCATATCGGCCATGGGTGCGCATGTCACGCACGGTACTGCCTGGTTTGCCCTGCATCAGCGTGGCAAGGTTCAACCCGGCGAAACGGTACTCGTGCTTGCTGCAGCCGGCGGAGTCGGTTCAGCTGCCGTACAAATGGCCAGCGCTTTCGATTGCTGGGTCGCTGCTGCTGCTGCCGGCGCGCAAAAGACAGACTTCTGTCGGAAGTTGGGCGCCGATCTTGTCATCGATTACGACAGTGACGACCTCTATCAAGGAATTATGGATGCAACCGACGGGCGAGGTGTGGACGTCGTCTACGACCCTGTGGGTGGCCGCTATTTCGATATTGCACGGCGATTGCTAGCGTTCGAAGGTCGCCTTCTCATCGTCGGCTTCGCAAGTGGCGATATCCCGTCAGCTCCCGCAAACCACGCATTGGTGAAGAACTATTCGATCGTCGGCGTTCACATGGGCGCCTACCGCGAACGCGACCTCCCGCTCGTTCGGCGGTGTTATGCCGACGTGCATGCCGCACTCCTCGCGGGAACCTACGGGTCGGTCGTAACCGAAACCATAGGTTTTGATGCCCTGCCGCACACGCTCAAGCGATTGGCTAATCGTCAGACCATGGGACGAATCGTCTTTGTTCCCACGCATTAGCCTAATGCGACTTCTCTTTTGACCATAAACCACCGCAAACTATGCTGAACGACGAGGTACATTTCCGAAAGCGATGGAACAGAAACAAGATCTCGAGTTTTTTGCCGCGCCCGTCGGGCAAGCCAAAACCCTGAGCCGAGCGCAAGTCACCGAATTCAACGAACTGGGCTACATCAGCCCACTGGACGCACTCACTCCTACCGAAGCGACCGCTAATCGTGCCTACTTTGATGAACTCCTCGCCCGAGTTACGGCATTCGACGACGGTCGTAACGCCTACTCGATTATGGGGTACCAAAATCACTGCAAGGGTATCTGGGATTTGGCTCAACATCCGAGCATTCTCGACTACGTTGAGGATCTCCTTGGGCCCGATTTTGTCTGCTGGTCATCCCACTATTTCTGCAAACTCCCACAAGAATCCATGCACGTTCCGTGGCATCAAGATGCGAGTTATTGGCCAGTCCGACCCACAAAGACTGTGACGGTTTGGTTAGCCATTGATGACGTTGATCACGCCAATTCCCCCATGCGCTTCATTCCCGGAAGCCACCTTCTCGGCGGACTGGAATGGCGAAAGGCCTCGGGCGATTTTGTCCTCCATCAGGAAATACCCGATGCCGAGCGTTACGGCCGACCCCATGACAATGTCCTTGATGCGGGACAGATCTCCCTGCACGCTAGCACACTGATACATGGATCCGATCCTAACCAGTCAGATCGACGCCGCTGTGGTTTGACGTTTCGGTACATTCCCTCGGACTGCGGGGTGCTTGCGGGAGCCGAACGCATATTGCGAGATGCGGTGGTTTGTCGCGGCGACCCAAGACACTGGATTCGCACCCGGCGACCAGCAGACGATGACGTTCGAGCGATCCACAATTACCAACGAGATTGAAGATCCAAAGTTGGCGGTTGCTACTGCTCTGCTAAATGGTAAAAATCACGGGTCCGGTATCCCGTCATCGCTTTTGATGGTAACCAGCTAAGGGAGTTAGTAACAATGGAATCGAAGGGGCCAACACAAACGGAGTCAGTCGATGCACTCATCGTCGGTGCCGGATTCGCCGGACTCTACATGCTCCAAAAATTAAAGCTCCAGGGACTGACTGCCAAAATTGTAGAGGCGGGTAGCGGCGTCGGCGGCACCTGGTTTTGGAATCGTTATCCAGGCGCGCGTTGCGATATCGAAAGCCTTGAGTCCTCTTACCAATTCTCTGAAGAGCTTCAGCAAGAGTGGGAATGGCCAGAGCGCTACTCAACTCAACCGGAAATCCTCAAGTACGTAAATCACGTCGCCGACCGTTTCGAACTGCGCGACGACATCTACTTCGATACACGCGTCGTCGCAAACCATTTCAACGACGCGACCCAACGCTGGGACGTAAGCACGGATAGCGAGAAGACGTTCACCGCTCGTTTTTGNGTCATGGCAACCGGGTGTCTTTCTTCAACNAACACCCCGAATTTTGAGGGCCTCGNTTCATTCCGCGGCCCTACCTACCACACCGGNCAATGGCCNCACCATGACATAGATTTTAGTGGTCAGCGNGTCGGTATTATCGGCACTGGNTCTTCAGNGGTGCANGCGATACCGNTGATTGCCGAACAAGCAAAGCATCTGACGGTTTTTCAACGTACGCCCAATTTTTCGGTNCCNGCAAGAAACGANCCNNTAGATCCNGNGNNTGAGNAGTCTGTAAAAGCCGACTATGCGGGGTTTCGGGAGCTTGCCAANGCGGCTCCGTTCGCCGCCAACTTCGTCGTTAACGAAAAGACAGCGCTCGAGTGTAGCCAAGAAGAACGCAACGCTGAATACGAGCGACGCTGGGACCAGGGTGGCCTCGGGTTTGTTGCNGCNTTCAGCGACNTNATTGTCGACAAGGAAGCCAACGATACCGCCGCNGATTTCGTCCGCGGCAAGATCCGCGACGTCGTNAAAGACCCGNCGGTNGCNGAACTNCTTTGTCCTAANTCNGTCGTCGCTTGCAAACGTCTCTGCGCCGACACCAACTATTACGAANCATATAACCGCGACAACGTCACCTTAATTGACGTCAGCTCCGATCCCATCGATGAGATTACGCCCGAAGGATTGCGCGTCGGTGACNCTNANTACAGTTTNGANGTATTGGTNTTCGCNACNGGNTTNGATGCGATGACGGGCGCATTGACGAGCATCGATATCCGTGGACGAAACGGGGTGGCGCTCAAAGAAAAGTGGTCGGCTGGGCCTCGAACCTACTTAGGATTGAGCACNTCAGGTTTCCCCAATCTGTTCACTATTTCGGGACCAGGTAGTCCATCCGTACTGACCAACATGCTNCCTTCGATCGAGCAGCACGTNCGNTGGATATCCGATTGCGTGGGTCATTGCGTAGAAAANGGCGTCGCCACCATTGAGGCGAGCCTTGANGCCGAAGACGACTGGGTTGAACACGTGAACGACGTTGCGGGCGCCACACTCTTCCCCACCTGCAACTCGTGGTATTTAGGCGCTAACGTTCCCGGNAAANCCCGNGTTTTCATGCCGTATATCGGCGGCTTTCCGCCGTACGTNGAAAAGTGCGATCAAGTTGCCTCCAACGATTACGAGGGATTTGTGCAGGCCTGACACGGTTTNACCCTTATGAGCACTAAGCNGNCAACGAACTTCGANTGGAAATCCATAACGCCCAGCGATTCACCCCGTACGCCCATCGACATCATGGCGGACCCCAAACTCCGACGTCTTGGAANGCCNGANCTNNNGCCCGGCGACCAGGCATTTGGTTTTCGGCGTCCTTTGTACGACTTTAGTGATGGTCATCAAGTTGCGACGGGCGACACATTCGACCTGCTGGAACGCGCAACCGAAAAACCCATTGCCCTCATCTTCGGTTCCTATACATGACCCCCTTTTCGGGCTCAGTTAGGGTCCCTGCATAACCTATGGATGCGATGGCGTGCGCAGATCGAATTTCTCGTCGTCTATATACGCGAAGCGCACCCTGAAGACGGCTGGGTTGTCACCCCCAACCGCAGCGACGACATTCGCATATCCGATCCAACCACGACGGCAGCACGCACCGAGGTGGCAACCACGTGTGCACTGCGTTTGGAAATACAAATGCCCGTTGTGGTCGATGCAATCGACGACAACATCGCGAACGCCTATGGAGCGCTTCCGGATCGGCTATATCTGATTGCGCTCGGCGGCTCCATCGCATTTCAAGGCGAGGCAGGTCCCTGGGGATTCAAACCCGATGCGTTGGAATCGGCAATCGTCACCGCGACAAATTCATGAAACGAGCACCAAAGACATCTTATGTACGGGGTGGAGGCATAGGGACATGATCTCGATCATTGGGCGACGTAATTCGGCGAATGTTCAAAAAGTCATGTGGACTGTTGGTGAAGTCGGTATCGAGTACACGCGCCAGGATATGGGAGGTTCGTTTGGTTATTCCGATGAGTATTCGCAGCTCAATCCCAATAAAGTCGTTCCGACAATCCGTGACGGTGACCTGTCGCTGTGGGAGTCTAACGCCTGTGTTCGGTACCTGGCGCGAACCTATGGCGAGGGCTCGCTTTGGCCGACGGACAATCGGACCCTAGCGCTCGCTGATCAATGGATGGAGTGGCAACGTAGCGATATCAGCAGTGCGTTTTTTCCGTTATTCCAAAACAAAATTAAATTTAGCACCGATGAAGTCAACGCCGACCAGATCGCAGCAGGCGTCACTCAGTGCATGCGCTTGTACGGCCAGCTGGATCGGCATCTCGAACAACAGACGTATTTAGCCGGCGACGAGTTCACGATGGGCGACATCCCGCTCGGAACCATTACTTACCGTTACATGAATCTCGATATCGAACGAATCGAATTGCCCCACGTGCACGCATGGTACGAGCGGCTTTGTGAGCGTCCTGCGTATCGCCATCACGTGATGATTCCGTTCGGGACGAATGCAGAAGAATGGCTCAGAGAAGAAATCAATAATGCGAACCTTCAGTAGAACCTAGGTTCCGTTCGTCAACAACGGGGCATCGAAAGTACCGTCCCTGGGCCAAGGATCTCTGACGCGTCGTCAGGCAGTTTCAACTTCCAGTAATGGCTTACCAAGCCCTCGGCGGTGCGCATTGTGGTAATGGTGAAGGGCCGGCTCGTTGCGCCCAAAACCAAGTGGGTATTAGCACCCGATAACGCTCCCCGCTGAGTCGATTCGCCCACTAGATAATCCTCTTCCATGACGACCTGATTGAATCCTGCGAAACGTTGTGCACAAGCCTCGCCGCCATCTTGGAAGTGTTCCTCGGCCTCCGGAACGATATAGAAGCTCTGCGCCGTGCGCGACTTACCCGGCTGGTCGTTATCTGGAAACATCCTTAGAACATCTACGCTGTATGGATCCACCAAAAGAATCGCATTCGGATAAATAAAATAGACGCACAGCGTCATCGAGCGGAATGGCCAGTTGGATTGTTCTGGCACATTCGCAACGATCTCTTTGAAATGATGGTATGCAAAAACCATGCGGTAATTGAGATCGAAAATATCGTTGGTCTGGAGATTGCCGTGAATCTCTTTCGACAACGTTTCCCGATGCAAGACATCGAAATGATAATTCTCGCCGAACGTATCGATAGCGAGCTTCCAGTTGATGTCGGCATGCAGGACTTGCGAGCCCGTATAGCCGTGACCAGGCAAATTCCAGTGTTCCATGTCATCAGCGAGCCCCCCGAGACATTTGTCAACATCGATGGGGTCGCCCGGCGTTGGTCGGACCCAAAGCATCCCGTACTTTTCAGCACTTGGAAGCTCGACTAAGCCGTGTTCTTTTTTCTCAACGTGGCCGAACGACGACGCCTTGTTGACAGCAATCAGATCTCCCTTGTTGCTATAGGTCCACGCGTGAAAGGGGCAACTAAATCGGTTGTTTGTTCCACGACCATCCGCGACCACCTGCGTTCCGCGGTGACGGCATGTGTTGGCAAA
>PBML01000026.1 GCA_002722645.1 Acidobacteriota bacterium | reverse complement strand
CCACTGCGGAATCTTCACTTACCCGATTCAGGTTGCAGTCAAAGAAAAGATCCCTCTGTTGTTTTGGGGTGAACCGTTTGGTATCTACCGCAACGGTATGTACTCCTACAATGACCTAATCGAATTTACCCGTAAGTACCGGACGGAACATGCGCAGCGGGGCTATAACTGGATGGACTTCGTGAACGAGAGCCGAGAAAAACTGACTGAAAAAGATATGGTTTGGGCTAAGTACCCGAGCGATGAAGACATCGACCAGAACGGCGTCAGGGGCATATATCTCGGGAACTACTACCAGTGGGAACAGCACGAGATCGCTGCCGAGATGACAGCACTGTATGGATGGCAGCCGAAAAGGACCCCGTATCTAAGGACCTACCGAAACTTTGACGGTATAGACGACATGCATGAGATAGGAGTCCACGACTGGCTAAAGTACATGAAGTTTGGCTATGGTCGTTGCACGGATTCTGCATCACTGGACATTAGAAGCGGAAGGCTGGTTCGAGAACAGGCGATTGACTTGGTACGGAAGCACGATCCTGCCTATCCGTCGGATGACCTGCCGAGATGGTTAGAGATTACGGGCTATACGAAGGAACAATTCGATCAGGGTTGTGAAAAGTGGCGAAACCTTGAAGTCTGGAGAAGAGGGGCGTCGAACGAGTGGGAGTGTGATCACATCTGGGATTATCCGCGCAACGAATTTTGAACCCCATAAAGCAGTTTCTCAGTTTTCTTCAGCTTCAGCGGAGCATGCTGCGTGGAAGTGGGATACGCGGCGCTCTGCGCTTGAACCGAGAGATGATCGGCGCGCTGGCAGCGACTCGAGCCGCGCTGGATGGATACTACCGGCGAATCCCTGAAACAGAGTTACGCGCGCTGAAGTTCTCGGAAAGGGCTTTCGTGTGTGGGTCTGGGTACTCCCTTAATGAGATCACCCCGGAGGAGTGGCAGCATATATCTGAGGATGTCACGGTTGGGTTCAACGCTTTTGTCTATCAAGAATGGGTCAAAGTTAATTTTCACGTGATACGCGGGTGGGGTGAGGGGGCGGACCCGTCGACGCTCTCACGCCTTGTGGAGGATTTTGGGTCTCTCGTGGCGCGTAATCCGTACTACAGGGACACAGTTTTCGTCTGCCAGGATGAATACACGGCGATGTTTGCTCGTCGATTGCTTAGCAACCGCGGCCTACCCAAGAGGGCCAGAATCTTCCCTTACCACACGAATCGGACAAGCTTGATGCCGGGCCGATTGTTTTCGGGCGGCTTGGTACACGGGACAGGAACGCTCTGCGATGCGATCAATTTCGCCAGCTGCATGGGATATTCGGAAATAGTCCTCGTTGGCGTCGACCTATATGACTCCCGTTACTTCTGGATCGAGCCGGACAAGACGTTTGCGGTTGACGAGGGTACGGGGGAACGACTAATCGAGGACACCACTGACCGCGGGCAGCGGTTCGACGAGCCCCACAGCACCGCGACAAGCGGCGTCGTGAGCCTCATGGCGAACTGGCACGAGCACTTAAAGGCGCACGGTATCAGGCTCCTTGTCTACAATCCCAAGTCGCTGCTGGCCGACGTGATGCCAATCTACCATCCCCCAAACCTAGCAGAATCGCTAGACCATGATGTTTGACGAAAAACTGGCCCTTGAAACCCTGGGAGAAGCAAAGATACAGCCAAGCTCTCGGCTCGTCTTCAAAAGGTGCAGCTTGGATTTTGTTAGCGAAGAGTATGTTGGCTGGATGAATGATCCGGAAATTAGAAAGGGGCTCGTTAGCAACCAGAGCAAGGAAACCACAAGGCAGGATCTTGAAGATTACATTAGGCATTTAGGCCCACGTACTCTACAGCTTGCGATCCTGCGGGAGGGGTCACACATCGGGAATATCAAGATATATGGTGATCTGGAGTTGCATCATGGGCGAATGGAGATTGGGTACCTGATTGGCGACCGAACACAGTCGAACAAAGGCTTCGCCACAGAGGCGGTCGAAGCAGTCGTTGGGTGGTGCTTCGAGGAGTTATTGCTGCAAAAGGTTACGTCTCATTGCTTCGTGAGCAATAGGGCATCCGCGCGGGTCTTAGAGAAGAACGGTTTCGTGCTAGAGGGAACGCTTCGCGATCACGTTTTGTGGAACGGCAAGTTCAAGGACTGTCGTGCCTATGGCAAGCTCGCGCACTAACGAAATTCAGTAGGTAGCGGCCAGGATTTGTTGCACCTGCCAGGCGGCCTACTTTGTAATTCTTAAATGAGGTGCTTCCAGTAATGGAATCTCAGTCTTTGGGTGAGTACGAAACGAATTCTTGATTTACCTCCTACCGCCTAGTTTCTCAGCTGGAGAAAGAGCGCCTTAGGCGATGATTGCGACGCGTGATTCATGAGCAACATGCGAGTCTTCATGAACTTCACCGAAGTTCGGGGCCCGTATGGCGGAACGAATTCCTTTCTGAGGACGTTGCGGCATTGGCTGAGACAGCAGCAGGTGGAGATCACTAGCCAGATCGATTCGTCGTTTGACGTCGCTCTGTTGAGCGGACTCACGGACGGAGTGGAGCTATCTTTCGTCAAAACCATCGCGGCACGGGGTGTTCCGATCGTGCATCGGAAGGTTGGCTACCGTGTTAGTGGGTCGCAGGAAATGCGTCGAATGACGGACGGGGTTGTATGGGGGGACAAGTTGCAAATCGAATTTACTCCCTACATCTCCCATACCGTGTTCCAGAGTGAGTATAGCCGCGATGTCTTTCAGAACAGCGGTTTTGACGGACCCTTTAGCGTAATCCACAACGGTGTCGACGAAGCTGTTTTCAATACGAAGGTGAGTACTGGATGGTTTGGTCGACGCAAGACGACTCGCGAATGGTGGAATGGTTCGGACCCATTGAGAGTGATCGTCTCTACCTGGTCTACAGATCAGAACAAGGGCTTCGCTGACTACATGGAAATCGACAGGTTGCTCGCGAATCAACGAGATGTTCAGGTAACGTTGGTTGGACGCACGCCGGCTGACACTTCATTCCGCCATATCAAAGTGCGTCGTGCGAGGCCGCGCGAAAGACTGGCACGTTTATTGAGACACGCGCATATAATCCTACAGTTGGCGCGGTACGAGACCTGTTCGAACGCGTTGATTGAAGGGCTAAACTGCGGACTGCCGGCAATTTATCTTGATTCCGGGGCTAACAAGGAAATTGCTGCATCGTACGGCGTGCCGTACGTCGATGGATGGCCTAAGGCTCTGGAGACAATGCAGGCGCGCTACCGGGAATTTCTGAGCCGGATCGGGGACAACCCCTGTCGCATTTCGGTTGTAGGACCAAAGTACTTAAAGCTATTGACGAGCGTCCTAGCAAGTCAGTCTTGAGGGAAAGGTATAAACGGTCGATGTTCAGCCGCGTTGTTGTTGCGGGTGGTAGTGGGTTCCTGGGAACCAGTGTAACGAAGGAACTTGCGAAGCGTGGAATTCCCTATGTGTCTGTCTCGCGACGAGATGGGGTTGACTTCATGAATCTTGAAGATACGACAGAGATCTTGCGAGAGCACGAGTGCGACGCACTCATCAACTGCGCGGCCTTCATTGGAGGACTTGAATTCGTGCGGCAGCATGTAGCGGAGGTTCTTTTCGCTAACTCGATCATGTCGTTGAATCTCATGGAAGCCGCGCGTCGTGTCGGCGTGAAAGCCTTTATGAACACCTTGGCGAACTGCTCGTATCCGGCACGCGCTAGAGAGCTTAAGGAGGATGAGTGGTGGGATGGCCCGCTCCACGAGAGTGTGCTGGCTTATGGCTCTACAAAAAAAACACGCTGGGTACAAAGCTGGGCATATCATCAGCAGTTTGGCTTCAACACGATCAACCTACTATTGCCAAACATGTATGGACCACACGATTATTTTGACGTGGTGCGCTCGCATGCGCTCGGCGCATTGATCAGGAAATTCGTCGAAGCACACGAACATGATGAGCCGACTGTCGAAGTCTGGGGGGATGGGTCTCCGATTCGCGAGTGGCTTTACGTAGAGGACGCGGCTGAAGTGTGTGTCCATGCTCTCGAGCTGAGCCCCGGAATTGAGCCGATCAACATCGGCATCGGGCGAGGTATTTCGATCCGCGATTTGGCTGAGCTTGTCCAGCGCATCGTCGGATACCAGGGGAGCATCGTCTACGATCAATCGAAGCCGAACGGAGCCCCCTCAAAGATTATGAACGTCGAACGAATGCGGGAGCGCCTGGGGTGGAGTCCTCGAACAGATTTCAAGGACGGTATCCGTGCGACAGTGGAATGGTATCGACAACACAGAACAAAGATTCTTGGTGCCGAGACCGTTGAGGAAAATAGCCAACCTTATCCTTCGATTCTAAGCGGCCATGAGTGACTTGGGCCGGAAGGACCAGACGATTCGTGCGTGGGGCGTGTACGTTTCCGAGGATGCGGCCGCTGAAGTTGGTCGGGCTCTAGACGCTGTCTGGTTGAACACAGGCAGCCAAGAGCGGCTGTTCCGTGAGACCTTTTCTCAACGGTTCAATATTCCTTACTGTGTTGCAACCTGCAACGGAACGGCATCCCTGCGTGCCTCACTGGCGATGTTAAAAGTTGGGCCTGGCGACGAGGTGATCTCCACTCCGATGACGTTCCTTGCGACCAATACGGCGATTCTCGAACAAGGCGCGACAGTAGTTTTTGCCGACATTCGTTCTGATGATCTCAACATCGACCCTGCCAGCGTGCGGGAGATGATTACGCCAAGGACAAAGGCGATCATCTGCGTCCACTACGGAGGCAATCCGTGTGACATGGATGAGCTATGGGCGATCGGTAGGGAACAGGAACTGCCTGTCATTGAGGACTGTGCACATGCGCTCGGATCCGCCTACAAAGATCAGGACGTTGGTTCAAGGGGGGACATCGCGTGTTTCTCGTTCCAGGCAGTCAAAATCATCACTTGTGGCGATGGTGGCATGATCACCACGCCGCGAGAGGACTATTACAAAAAGTTAAAGAAATACGTTTGGTACGGCGTTGATCGAGAAGGAAGACCGCCGGCGGTTGACGGGCTTCCAGAGGATATCGACGTTCTTGGCTTTAAGTACAACATGAACGACATCACAGCTACGCTTGCTCTTGCGGGATTGCGCCACGTCGACATACCGCTGGCGCGTCGACAAGTGATTGGCAAACGGTACCGGGATGAGTTGAGGGACTGCCGAAAGATTAGGATCATGAAGTACTACGCAGATCGAAGGCCTAACTATCAACTCTTCCCGGTCTGTGTCGACGACCGGACAAGTTTTTCGGAGTGGATGTGGGCCCAAGGAATCCAGGTGGTTGTAAACAACCGACGATCCGACCGTTACTCGATCATGGGAGGCCTTAGGGATCTTCCGGTTACAGAGCGCGCCGACAGGGAAGTCATTCTCTTGCCCATCCACTGTCAGTTATCAGACGATGATCAAGCGCGTGTGATTGAGGCTGTGCTTGAGTATGACCGCACCTGAAACTGGTCTTATCGGACACACTGGCTTCATTGGTGGAAACCTTACGCTCGCCCGGCACTTTGATTGCTTGTATGACTCGAAAACTATTGGTGACATTCGTGGAAAGAATTTCGAGTTATTAGTGTGTGCTGGTACTCCTTCTTTGAAGTGGTACGCGAACGCAAACCCGGAGGCCGATCGTGAGGGGATCAGTTGCTTAATTCGAAACCTAAAAACTGTCGAGGCAAATTCATTTGTCTTGATTTCGACAATTGAAGTCTATCCGCAACCGGTTAACGTTGATGAAGATAGTTCGGTGGAGGGTGAGGTGGTCCCGTCCTACGGCCGAAATCGTTTCGAACTGGAATGCCTCGTGCGCTCGCGGTTCCCACACGCGACGATTGTGCGACTTCCAGGCGTCTTCGGGAGAGGGTTGAAGAAGAACCTTGTCTACGATCTTCTTCACCGTGATCATTCATACTTGAGCGCGGTAGACAGTGAGCTTCAATTTTATAACGTTGCACGTTTATGGAATGACATTGAGAAAGCGCTGGCAAAGGAAATCTCTGTCCTGAACATCGCCACCGAGCCAATAACCTTACGAGACATTGGGTTCGCTTGTGTTGGCACGGATATTGCGGCTGACTGCGGCAGCAATCTGGTCAAGGAGGATGTCCGGACAAAGTATGCATCGTGTTGGGATCGTCGTGGGCCATATCTCTACTCGTGCGAGGAGATCTTGAGCGATCTCAAGAAGTTTGCTTCTAGCACACGAACCGCCGCCCAGCGGTAGAGAGAACTGAGCAATGAGGATTGTTCTCAACACGCACCGTGATGATCCTGGAACGAGGGCATGTATCACGGGCCTACACCAGCGGTTGTGTAAGCGTGGTATCGATGCTGAGCTTAACGATTGGGAGCATTACGAGCGATACGACGTTGCCGTTTTCATGGCGTATGACAACGACATGGTTGCGGCACGCCAAACCAATCCGGATATCCGGATTGGTCTCGCGGACCCAAAGCAGGCTACGCCAAAGCATATGGCCGCAGCCCGTGACGCTGACTTCCTCATAGTAACGGGCGTTGAACAACGAGACGTTTTTTATCGGCACAACCGAAACGTCCTTGCCTACTGTATGTTTCCGCCCATGCCGCCTGCGGAGCGTGTGCATGTTGACAAAACTCCGATTGTCATCGGGTATCACGGCAACCGGGTGCACCTCGAGTGTATGTGCGAGAGCGTAACGCCGGCGCTTAACGCACTCGCAAAAGAGCGGCCGTTGGAGTTCTGGGCGATATATAACATAGAGGCACTTGGCCAGGCCAGGATCGGTATGCCTGACTCTTTGGCCATGAAGGTTCGTCACATCCAGTGGTCCGAGAAGGTTGAACCTGGCTCAGAAGTGAGTCAGAGCATGTACCAGGAGCTGCGTCACATTGATATCGGGATCCTTCCCAACATGATGCCCATTCGTGACCGCCTTGCCGTACTCGAGCTAACCGCATACGACGAGCCAGAATTTATGTACGAGCCGTTCGATTACTTGCTTCGCTTCAAGGCATCTTGCAATGCAGCTCGGTTGTATCCTTATGCTCGACTTGGAATCCCGGTCGTCGGAGACTTCGCTCCCTCTGTGAGCCAAATGATCCGCGACGGAGAATCTGGTTTCGTAGCTTGCTCTCCACACGGTTGGTTCGAGGCGCTTGATGCACTCGCAGCATCCGCTGATTTGCGCAACAAGTTCGCTTCTGGGCTCAGACGTTCCTTTGACCACGAAGAAGAGCGTCAATTGGAGGAATTTTTGAGTTTCTGCACAAGGCCTCTCAAGACAGGTGGCCAGGTTTTCACGGGCACTCTGACTGCTGAAGACGAACTTGCGCGTCTGCAGTATTACGGCCGTCCTGGAGGAGCAGGGTTAATAAAGCGAATCCAAAGTTTTCTGAGGCGAGGGTTGGCTCGTTGGGCCAACTAGACTTGCTTTGTAGGCGGATAGCCTCTCCCCTGCGCATTACTATTTTCAGGACAAGCAATCGGCGTAAATCGGGCCCTGCACGATGAAACTTAAGCTCCTTAAGTATCTCCGCTGTTTGGACTGCCTCTCGACACTCGATTTGAAAGACATGGGGGCAGCCACCGCTGATTCGGGAGATAGACCCGAAGATGTGATGGAAGGCCGACTCGTTTGTACGCAATGCAGCGCGACTTACACGGTCAGCGGTGGTGTGCCGCGCATGTACATCAGTTCTTCCCCGGACGCCACGAGGCCGCGAACCGCTGCGAGCTTTGGCTACCTATGGTCGCAATCAATCCCAGGCGCCGAAATGTACGATCCGTCGCCGTACCATTTTCAGAAGATGGCGCGGAGCCTTTCATTNGACATTCCGAGCGGGCTCGTTCTTGATGCAGGCTGTGGAGACGGTGTCGATCTGGCCAACCAGGCACAGCGCGATGGCGTAGAAGCAATTGGCGTGGATATGAGCGAGGGCGGCTGCCGNGTCTCGTACGCGCGGACGAAGGGACAGGCGANCGCGCACGTTGTTCAGGCTGACCTTTGNCGGTTACCGTTTGCCGCCGGNACTTTCGATCTCGCGTATTCGTATGGTGTGCTGCACCATCTAGGCGCCCCGGAGNTCGGGCTNGAAGAGGTGGCCCGGGTGNCAAAGTCAGGCGCGCCGATAGTCGCGTATCTATACGAGGATTTCAGTGAGCGTAGTGCTTTGCTCCGNTGNTCGTTGGCGATTGCGAACATCGCACGGGCGTTGACAACAAGATTGCCACATTGGCTCCTGTACAATTTGTGCCGNCTTGCTTCACCCNTCGTGTTTACGGTCTTCACGCTGCCAGCCATGCTNGGTCGGCGCTACNCNAAACTCGCGCCGCTGTCTGANAACCTGCCCTTCCGCCATGGCACTGGACCCTTTAGCCTTGTCGGTGACTTGTACGATCGTTTCTCGGCNCCAGTGGAGTATAGGTATAGTCGCGAGAGCTCAGCGGCATTCTTCGCGGGCGCTGGGCTCCAGCAGGTGAGAGTGGCAGCGGAGCGAGGCTGGATGGTAATGGGAATCAAACCTACACGGCAGACGGAGGACTCACGGTGAGCGAGATGTCTGCGACAATTTCGATCCCTCTCGTGTCTGTCGCGTTTCCTGTTTTCAACGAAGCTGAGAACCTTGAGATGCTTCACGCGGAGGTGACCCGAGCTCTCGAGACAACGGGATTGGCGTTTGAGTTGATTTTTGTCGACAACGGCAGCACCGATGCGTCGCTGAGTATCATCAAGCGCTTGAGCGAGACGGATCCAAGGGTCGAGTTCGTGTCACTCAGCCGCAACTTCGGGCATCAGGGCGCGCTCCTCGCGGGTATCAGCCATGCGCAGGGAGAGGCAGTAATTACCATGGATGCTGACCTCCAACATCCCTCTGCACTATTGCCCGAAATGGTTCGCTTGTGGCAGGAGGGTTTCGAGGTTGTCTTCACCCGGAAGCGACGATACCCGGTTCATGGCATGCGGCTACGGCAGGTCAAGTTGTTCTATTGGCTGATGTCAAAGTGGTCTGGGCTACATCTATCATTCGGGCAATCCGACTTTCGCCTACTTGACCGTAAAGTCTTTGAGGTGTTCCTGAGAATGCCCGAGGCCCGAAAATTCTTACGAGGGCTGGTTGAGTGGGTTGGGTTCCGCCAGACAGGTCTCGAGTATGATCCATTGCCGCGGCATGCGGGCGAGTCGAAGTTCCCATTCAGGGCGCTGGTGTCGTTCGCGGTCGACGGGATCATATCGTTCTCGCTTTTGCCGCTCCGTTGGTCGCTTGGCCTTGGTTTTATCGTCGCATCAATGTCGTTTGTCTACGGTATTGCGATGGTCGTGATGGGACTGCTCAATTATGCGGGCATGAGTGTTCCGTTGCCGCCGGGTTGGGCAACCCTTGTAGTGTCCATACTGTTCCTTTCCGGCATCCAGCTTATCGCCATCGGGATGTTAGGCGAGTATGTGGGCCGGATCTTTGAGCAGACAAAAGGACGTCCGGAGTTCATAGTTCGTGCAGCGTCGGTGTCGGAGCGGGAACCAAGGTGAAAACGATCATTCTGTGTGGGGGTAAGGGTACGCGCCTTGGGCCACTGGGCGAGCGGATTCCAAAGACGCTTTTACCTTTAGGGGGTAAGCCTTGTCTACAACACATTGTTGAAAAATATGTGGGCAAGGGATACCGGGAATTCGTGCTTTGTATTGGACACCGGGGCGAAATGATTACCGACTTCTGCAAGCATCACTTCCACGGAGCCAGTCTTGAGTGGTCAAATGCTGGCGAGGAGGCGAGCATACTNGAGCGTTTACATCGAGCCAGGAACNTGTTTGAGCAACGTGCGTGGATCACGTATGGCGACACACTGATCAATGCGGACCTGGACAATATGCTCCTCCAGCATAACTCTAGCGGGGCTGCTTTGAGCCTCTCAACAGCGTTTGTCCAGAGCCCGTTTGGCCTTGTTGAAACTGATGACAACGAGTGGCTAATGTCGTTTCGTGAAAAGCCAGAGCAACCTTTTTTCGTTGGTCATATGTTGATGGAGCGCTCTGTGCTTGACTCGGTGGATGCCAAACTGTTGCGGGCGCCAGATGGTGAAGGCCTGGTTAAACTGATTCAGGATCTGATTCAGCTCCGGCAGGTTCGCACCCACACGTACACCGGTCCGCAGATTACCTTCAATACGAGGGAGGATCTCGACCGCGCCGAGGTGGACATGACAGAGTTCTTCACGCAAACGGAGGACAAAGCCTGATGACTCTGCATGGCAAGCGTGTACTTGTGACGGGTGGCGCCGGGTTCATAGGCTCGCATCTAGTAAGGCGACTTCTTGCCGAAGGTGCCAAGGTCAGTGTTCAGGTGAAATACAACTCGGTTATCGACAACGTCAGGCTGGCATCAATCTGGCGCGACATTGAGGTGATCGAAGCCGACCTGCGTAATCCAGACTCGCTGAAACAGGTCCAGGAACTTGCGCCCGAAATCGTTTACCACCTCGCAGCCTACAATCACGTCGGGGACAGCTTCCTTCACATTACAGAAGCGGTCGATTCGAACGAAAAAGGTTCGGTGAACTTGCTAGAGGCGTACGAGGGATACGACCGGTTTGTTTACGTGTCAACGTCGGAAGTTTATGGATTTCAAACCGAGGTGCCGTTCCAAGAAGGCTCCATGCCAGCACCACTGTCTCCATATGCGATCGGTAAGTACGGTGGTGAACTTTATGCAAGACTGAAATGGCGTTCATTTGGTCGGCCCGTGGTGATTATTCGGCCCTTCAACGCCTACGGTCCATATCAGAGTGCCCGAGCTGTAATAGCCGAGACGATCATCACGTGCCTTCAGCAACGGGAGGTGATTACCACGAGTGCGACGCAGACGCGAGACTTCAATTTCGTCGAGAACCTGGTTGATGCTTTCCTCCTTGCTGGTACGGCTTCCGGGGTTGAAGGAGAGACGTTGAACGTGGGCTCTGGGGAAGAGATCTCGATTCTTGACCTTGTTCACAAGATCCGGGACCTTAGTGGGTCCGATTCCTCAGTACGTGTTGGCGGGCTCGCCGATCGTGACGGCGAAATTATGCGTATGTGTGCCGACAACGCACACGTAAGAGACATGCTTGGTTGGACCCCAGCCGTTGACCTGGATACTGGACTGAGGCAAACGATCGACTGGTATCGGGAGTACCTTGCCCTGTTCGAGTCTCCTGAATCGCCTTTATGGAGACTTGCTGTAGACACCGCAACGCAGTGAGCCGAGTAATCGTCACCGGGGCAGAGGGATTCATTGGCTACGCCGTTGTCGACCAACTGAAGCAGACGGGGATTAATGTAGCTGGATGGACAGGACCACCTGAATCACTTGCCCTGTCTGCTGAACCTGCCGACATTGTTATCCATCTGGCTGCTTCCGCCCGGCATGCCGAACTCACAGTGGACGAACGGTCTGACGTTGGTGAAACAGAGGCGATTCTTGAATATTGCCGAATGCATAATGCAAAGTGCATTCTTGCTTCCACTGCGGGAGTTTATTCTTCGGGTGCTGAGGAGTACCAGGATGAGGAAGCTGCGACCGGGCCGGTAAGTGCCTATGCTACAAGCAAGCTTCGTGCTGAACAGTCTTGCCGTGTGGCTTATACCCNACATGGANTCCCGTGCACGGTTCTGCGTCTGTTCAACGTCTATGGCCCCGGGCAACGTCCCCCGTTTCTCATCCCTCATGTGGTGGATTCAATCGCCGCCGATAAGCCGTTCAAACTAAAAATGCCCAAAGCGATCCGCGACTTTGTTTTCGTCCAGGACGTGGCGTCAGCGTTCGCGGCCGCTGTGGTGTCGCAAGATAGGAATTTTCGAGTGATCAATATTGGTAGTGGTCGGGGAACATGCATCTCAGACCTCGTGNCAATGGTTGCTCGATTGCTCGGAAAGTCTCCTNCCTGGAGCATTTCAGGGAAGCGCTCTTCCGAAGTTCACTCGTCGGTGGCTGATATCCGTCGGGCGCGTTCCGAACTGAAATGGGAGCCGGCAGTGGCGCTTGAAGAGGGATTGAAAGTTACATGCGAAAGNCGATAGTGGTCACCGGCGTCCCGTTAGAATGGTCGTGAGNAGCGGAGGGGACAAGGAACGGTTCTACGACACAATCGCCGACCGGTTTGATGAAGTGGTTAATCGGTATGATTTGGAGCGCCGCTTAGAGATTGTGTTCGATGAGATGCTAGCTAGTGACGTTCTAGCTGGCCGGAAGCTCCTCGACGTAGGCTGTGGCACAGGATGGTTTGCTAAGCGTGCCGTATCCCATGGTGCTCATGTCACGGCGTTGGATATTGGTGTCAGGTTGTTGGCAAAGACTCGTGAGAAGTGTGATGCGTCATTGGTAGCGGCCGATGCGTGTCGTTTACCATTCCCTGATGGTGCGTTTGACATCGTGGTGTCCTCAGAGTGCATTGAGCACACGCGAGAGCCTCTCCGGGCATTGGCGGAGATGTGTCGAATCTTGAAAGAAGGTGGCAGTCTGGTGATCACGGTTCCAAACAAGTTTTGGCGGCCTTCTGCCACGTTCGCCGCGATTTTCAAGCTGCGACCTTATGAAGGGCTTGAGAACTGGCTCTGGTGGTGGGAGTTGCGCCGTGGTCTCAGTAAGGGACAGGTTCGAATCGTTGCGATGTCCGGATTCCATCTTTTCCCCCCACTTATATCTGCTTCCTGGCCTTTGCTCCGGTATGTAGATCGTTTCGGTGCAACAATCGGTCCTGTGATGCTTAACTTGGTGGTAAAGGCTGTAAAGTGAGCAATTTGACAGAGATACAGNCGNCACGAGTCGATCGGGCGGCGATCGCCTTGTTGCTTGCCTATATTTGNCTGTTGCCTGTGAGTTGGTCAGGCCTGCCTTTTAATATCCAGTGGGTGGATGTTCTCTTCCCGGCGTTGCTCCTCTGCACGATCGCTACGCGGCCGTCCTTTCAACTGGCTAGATTNGACGTTGTCGTCCTCGTGTATTTGGCTTCATCGTTACTTTCGTTGCTCGGGACAACCGGGCTGCAGCAGGGTTTNGTCCAGTTTGCGAAACAGGGTTATCTTGCGCTGCTATACGCGGTAATGGTGATGCTTACTGCCAAGAGTGTTTCCCTGGAGCGCATGTCGCGTTGGATGGCAGGCGTTGCNGCCGTGGTGGCTACAATCTGCGTGCTAGCAGTGGCTGTTTACTACGTTTCAGGGATGGCCGTGCCACTTTTAGGGGTGGTGATGCCATTGCCTTATATCGGGCAGTTCTATCGACTTTATGGTGCTTTCCCATCACCTGAGTATTTGGTGAACTTCCTCGCGTTCGCCACGCCCCTCGGCATCCTACAGTTACTTCGGCCTGACGCTGTTTCCCATCGGCGTTATTGGGGGATAGGGCTTGCCATGATTATTATCGCCGCCATCTTCACCGCTGGTCATGGCATCGTTGGTCTCGTGGCAGCGGCGACCTTCAGCCTCGCGCGAGCATGGAATAATCGCCACCCGAGACTAATCGCTGGGGCCGTGATCGGGACCGTAGCTTTGTTCATCGTGGTTAATATGCTCCTGGTTGTGGCGGTCCGTGATCTGCAAGTCGCTACCTCCCACGACATGACCCTGGAATCGCCCGCTTACCCCTATGCATTCCATGACGAAAAAGTTGGTGCCCCCCAAATTAGTTTAGAGCTGACTTACAATTTGATGGGTTATTGGNTGCTTAAGGAGATCGCCTGGGACGCGTTCCTTCAGAAGCCCTTGCGAGGTATTGGGCTGGGATCATTTCATGATGAAACGCGCCGGGCCGCTAGCGANGGGCGNATCCCTCCTGAATATCGCGAGCACGATCCACATTCCACCTGGCTTGGACGAATGGCAGAAACGGGGATCATTGGCACCGTGGCCCTCGTGATGCTTTGGTTTGNCATGNTTCGACTTGCGTACGGGGTGGTTATGGCAGGTGGGCCTCAGGCTGACGTCGCTTTAGCCTTGGCCGCCGGTCTCATCGCTGTGTTGGTTAATAGCCCGAACGTTGATGTTATGAACTTCCGCTTCATTTGGTTGGCTTTCGGGGCATTGCGCGGTGCGTCTATCCGTGTTTGAAGTTATTAACTCAGCGTTTCGAAGCTTGCGGGTTGGACGTCGACGGGCGATTCAACTCCTTGCCATCATGGCGATCGTCACTTCCCTGGTGATTGTCGCTCGCTGGCCGGTGACCACCTCTATAGGAATCGATTATCGGGTAACGGTTAAGCNGCTAACTCTGTTTGAAAAGGCCGTCGCATTTGTTAGTCGAGATCTCGAAATGCGTCGTTTAATGAGGGAAATTACAGGAATCGGGGGGACACCGGAGCAGCGGTTACTTCGAATGTACGAATGGGTGAACGTCAATGTTCATCCGGTTCCTCCGGGCTTGCCAATTGTCGATGATCACGTGTTGTACATATTCGTGCGCCGATACGGAGCCATTGATCAACGAGCGGAAGCTCTCGCTGTGTTGGCAAGCTATGACGACATGCCGGCGACAACCCTGGCGCTTGGGAAGGATCCGAGCCGTAAATTGATCCAGTTGACCGTTGTTCAACTTGATGGTCGCCTCGTCGTCTTTGACGTGAATAATCGAATCGCGTTCCGTAAGTTGTCAGGCGAACTGGCCACAATTGAAGACCTGCGGGCCGACGCGTCGATCATCCGGAGGGTCGGAGAGGGCATCGTCGTCGATGGTGCCCCCTATCACGAGCATTTCCAGCTGCTCGGCGAAGTAGATCTTAGCTTTGTGCGCATGGAAGCCCAGCGGTTCTGGCCGAGACTAAGGAACGAGCTGATCGACCGCTTGTTCAGCCAGTAGAAAACCCCTTTGAGCCGGCAGCAGTTGAACCTGCGGGTTGTTCCAATGGGTTAATAAGCAGCCAGGTGGTCAATGGGCGTAGTATCCTGCAGGCGGATGTCTCGGACCGACTCGAACCCGACACGCCATAAGCGCCAATTGGAATGGATGAAGACTTCCCGACCNGCCGTACTAATGGTGACCGGTGCCTACTATCCGGAGTTGAGCGGCGCTGGTCTTCAGTGCCGCGCACTAGTGCAGCGACTGCGGGGCATGGTGGACTTTACGGTCCTAACAACGACTGCTGATCGCTCACTGCCGGCGGCGGACGTCCAAGACGGTGTAGTGGTTCAGCGAATATTCATCGACCCCTCTAGTTGGTGGTCAAGAGCCTCTGCCATTGGACGTTTCACGCTTGCATTCATCCGCGTGTGGCGGCGATCCTCGATAGTCCATCTTCATGGCTTCTCTCAAAAGTCGATTCTATTGATCTGGTTGGCATTAATCGCCCGGAAACAGATTGTGATTAAACTCACGTCAATTGGGCATGATGACCCAGTTTCAATCAAGGGTAGGGGCAAATTTGCCTACTGGTGTTTCACACGGGCGGCTGTATTCTTTGCTGTCAGCCCGCGGTTCCGAGATCTTCACGAGGCTGCTGGTTTACCACTAAGCCAACTTCGGGTGATTCCCAATGGTGTGGATCTCGAGCGCTTCTATTCATCTACTAATGACGATCACAACACACTGCGACAAGAATTGTCGATCCCAAAGCGAAGTCCCATCGTGCTATTTGTCGGCTTCTTTTCCCAGGAGAAACGTCCCCATCTCCTGTTCGAGGCATGGGCGAATGTCGAACGATCGACAGCTCCTGAGACGACGCTATTACTGGTCGGTGCCACCAAGTCTTCCTATTACGAAGTTGATGAGACCCTCGCCAAAGGTATTCGAAACCAGGCTATCGACCTTGAACTAGGGGACCAGATTCACTTCATCGAAAGCACGGATGAAATTGAACGTTTTTATCGAGCTGCCGATGTTTTCGTGTTGCCATCAGTTCGCGAAGGGTTGCCGAATGTTTTGCTTGAGGCGATGGCTAGTGGGCTAGCCTGTATTGCGACTCGACTCACGAACGTTACCGACAGTGTCATCGAGGACGGTCGCAACGGTCTGCTCGTCCCACCGGATGATGTGCCTGCTCTAGAGCACGCAATGGAACAGCTTTTATCGGATTCAGTATTGACGGCGCGGCTCGGACACGAGGCGCGCCGTACGACCGTGGCTCGGTACGGGATCGANCAGGTTGCAGAATCGTACCTCACGGCTTATCGCGAGCTGCTCGACGTGCACGAATGTGCGGTATAGCTGGCATCATCCATTTCGATGGGGGCCCCGTTCCCCAGGGGCTTGTGGAAGAGATGTGCGACACGCTCCGTCATCGTGGGCCTGATGACCATGGCGTCGTTTATTTTCCAATGTCGGCCTCGCCTAGCGGAGGAGTGGCGGCCGCGCTAGGGAACCAAAGACTTAGCATTATCGATGTGGCAGGTGGGTATCAGCCAATCGGCAACGAGGATGGCACGATCTGGGCAAGTTTCAACGGCGAAATCTATAACTTTGTGGAACTAAGGGAACGTCTCATCCAAGAAGGCCATCGGTTCGTCACACGCTCTGATACCGAAGTGGTGGTCCACGCATATGAACAGTGGGGAGATTCATTTCTGTGTCATCTCGATGGCATGTTTGCTCTCGCTGTCTGGGATAGCGACAACGAACGCTTATTGCTGGGCCGGGATCGCTTTGGCAAGAAGCCACTCTTGTACTTCGATGATGGTGAGCGGGTCGCCTTCGCGTCTGAGTTCCAGGCACTTTTGCGNGTGCCTGGATTACCGCGCGATATTGATNTAGAGGCGCTCGGTACATATCTGGCCTACATGGCGATTCCGGCGCCGCAGACCATCTATCAGCGGGTGAAGAAGGTTCCGCCCGCGCATATGCTGATCCGTGATCGAGCTGGTACAAGCTTAAGCCGTTACTGGACTCTCTCGTTTCAGCCGAAGGCGGCAATCGCGGAAGAAGAAGTTGTGGAGCGTGTCCGTGCACTCCTTGGATCAGCGGTCCGTAAGCGGCTCATGGGCGAGGTGCCTTTGGGGGTGTTCCTCAGCGGTGGGGTTGACTCGAGTGCTGTCGTCGCGGTCATGGCTGAGCTTTCCGACCAACCAGTGAAGACGTTTTCAATCGGTTTCGACGAGCCTCGTTTTGACGAACTTCAACACGCACGTCGTGTAGCGGAAAAATTTTCTTGTGAGCATCACGAGTTCGTCGTGCAGCCTTCGGCAGTCGAAGTTCTACCTTCTCTAGTGCAGCATCTCGGTGAGCCGTTTGCAGACTCCTCAGTGATCCCATCCTGGTACCTAGCTAAGCTGACGCGACAGAACGTTACAGTGGCCCTGAACGGTGACGGGGGCGATGAAATTTTTGCTGGCTACGGGCGGCATCGTGCCAATTATTTAGCTGAGCGGTGGCGGAAGTTGCCGAAGATCATGCGGAAATCCACTGAACTGCTCGGAGCGCGTGCCCAGCGTTTCTCTCGTGCCGCCCAGCTAACTCAATCTGAGCGGTATCGGGCGTGGGCAGGAGTATTTAGCGAAGATCTCGTGAAATCGTTGAGCAATGTGATTCCGGCCGAGGAGAAAATCGTTCCGAGTGAATTCTTAGATGCCGAGAATCTTGATGAAATCGATACAATCCTCGCAGTTGATACGCGTTTCTATTTGCCGACCGATCTTCTCGTGAAGATGGATATTACAAGCATGGCCCACTCTCTTGAGGTTAGGTCTCCGTTGCTTGATACGGAGCTTGCGGAGTTCGTGGCGGCATTGCCTAGCGAATACAAAGTGCGAAACTTCACGATGAAGAGCCTGCTNAAGCGCGCTGTTGCGCAGAGTGTCCCCGCGGCAAATCTCCGCCGGCCCAAACANGGATTCGCGGTACCTATCTCGNAGTGGCTGCGGTACGATNTGCGGTCATTCCTGTNTGATCATTTNCAGCCGTCACGGGTTGCACAAGAAGGGCTTCTGCGGCAGAGCGCGATCGATCGCTTAGTTGCCAACCACGTAGACGGAGAGGCGGACAACGCCCACCAACTCTGGGTGCTGNTAATGCTTGAGCTCTGGCACCGNACTTTTCTGAGCCCATGAACAAGCAAACCATCCGGCGTAGCCAAGATGTCGTGTGTTTTTCGTCGATTGACTGGCAGTTCATTTGGCAGGGNCATCAAGAAATCATGTCAGCCNTAGCGGCGAGCGGCAGCCGCGTGCTTTTCGTCGAAAACACTGGTGTGCGGGCACCCTCCATTCACGATATTCCTCGCCTACGACAGCGCATTCAGAACTGGTGGAAGGGGACCAAGGGTTTTCGGAAGAGTCGGGACAATCTCTATATTTACTCACCGCTTCTACTGCCGTTCCCATACTCGGCTGTTGCGCGTCGTATCAATCGCAGGTTGATAACTCGAGCACTCCGGCGCTGGATGCAGGCTGCCGACTTTAAACGTCCGGTCGTCTGGACCTTTCTGCCGACACCGCTGGTACGAGAGATTATTCCGCNCCTCGATCCAGCTGTCTCGTTGTACTACTGCATCGACGATTTTGCTTCTAGCTCGCGAGGGGCACGGCGCATCACTAAACACGAGCAACNAATGTTNCNTGATGTCGATCTAGTTTTTGTCACATCTGAGAAGTTGCGTGCNCGAGCNTCNAAATNCAGTCGGTCCGTGCACTTNTTTCCCTTCGGCGTCAGCTTCAAGAAGTTCGAGCAGGCCAGTGAAGGCTCTCAAGAAATTCCCAAAGATCTGGCTGCNTTGAGGCGACCGGTGATCGGGTATGTAGGTGGTGTCCACCGTTGGATCGATTTCGAAATGTTGGCGGAGGTTGCGCGGCGTATGCCTGAAACATCGTTCGCACTCATCGGTCCTCTGCAAGCTGACGCAGCGGCAATAGCTGACCTTCCCAACATACATCTATTGGGTAAGCGTGCCCATGAAGACATCCCGNTGTACATCAAGGGTTTCGATGTCGGNATCGTTCCCTATAGGGATAGTGAGTACACCGCCAACGTATATCCAACGAAGCTCAACGAATACCTGGCTATGGGGATTCCAGTCGTGGCAACCGATTTGCCGGAGGTACGGCGGTTNAACTTAGAGCATGGGAACAATGTGGTCGTCGCGCAGGATACTGACCAGTTCATTGCGGCGCTGCAAGATACGATCCGTCCTTCTACGGATAGCGAGCGCCANCGACGAATTGAAGTTGCGCGCCAGAACAGCTGGGGCACGCGAATCAGTGACATGATGACGCTNATCGAGGAGAGGTTGGATACCAAGCAGAAGCGCCGGGAACCTTGGGATGNTCGGTTTCGGCAAATATACCGCCGTGCTCAAGGCCGTCTCCTAGCGGGGGCTGCGGCATTTGTTNTTGTCTACGTACTTCTGTTTCAGACATCGGTGCCCTGGATACTGGCTTCGNCGCTTCGGCTAACTGCTGAGCCTGGCGCTGCGGATGCCATCGTCGTGCTGGCTGGCGGTGTTGGCGAGTCTGGCCAGNCGGGTGGTGGATACCAGGAGCGCGTCAAAATGGCGGNCGACCTGTACCAGGGTGGCTTTGCACCNCGCATGGTGTTCGAGTCGGGATACTCTTTCACGTTTCGCGAGGCGGAAATCATGCGTGATCTGGCACTCTCACTCGATGTGCCAGATTCGGCGATTCTTCTCGAGACCACTGGTGCCAACACCTACGACCAGGTGACACAAGTACATTCGATCTTACGGAAACATGATTGGCGACGCATTCTCCTAGTTAGCTCGCCCTACCATATGCGCCGCGCAGTTCTCGTGTGGCGCAAACAGGCACCGGAGGTAGAAGTGGTGCCCACGCCGGTACCGCAAAGTCAGTTCTATCTCCACGAACGGGGTGCGAGCGTCGAGCANCTCAAGGGCCTTGCGCAGGAATTTGCGGCGCTCGTTTGGTATTGGTGGAAGGGCTGGATCTGATGTGTGGTATCTGTGGGGAAGTAAGATTCGATGGTGGCCCCGTTGAGGGTGCTGTGGTGGCTAAGATGCGGGATCAACTCGTTCATCGTGGGCCCGACACTTCTGGGCTATATGTGTCGCCGAATGGTTCGGTGGGTCTCGGGTTTCGTCGACTGAAGATCATCGACCTGAGCCAAAACGCGGACGCGCCTCTGCCGAATGAGGACGGGTCGGTATTTGTCATGCTCAATGGCGAGATCTACAACTTTGAGGAACTTCGAACCGACCTGATCCAGCGAGGNCACACTTTCCGGTCTAGGAGTGACACAGAGGTCGTCGTCCACTTATATGAGGAGTACGGTGCAGAGTGTATCGAGCGGCTGGANGGGATGTTCGCAATCGCAATCTGGGACGATCGCCATCAACGCCTCATTCTTGCGCGTGACCGTACCGGCAAGAANCCCTTGTTTTTTTTGCACAAAGGCAAACGCNTCATCTTCGCCTCGGAGGTTAAAGCATTCTTTGCCCATCCCGATTTTGACTTAGTGGTCGATGATGGGGCAGTTCCCGCGTACTTCATCTACGGATACGTACCTAGTCCTAGAACTTTTTATCGTGGGGTCCGCCAGCTTGAGCCGGGGACAGTGTTCATTGTCGAAAATGATGGACGAGTGACATCACGGGCCTTTTGGAAGGCTCGGTTCCCATCTCGGGAGNCGNTTTCGCCGATTTCNCGTCCTGATGCGGTAGCTACTGTGCGCCGACTGATGGAGAAAGCGGTTCAATGCCGATTAACTTCCGACGTGCCCCTTGGTGCCTTTTTAAGTGGCGGNGTCGACTCCACCATTGTGGTGGGGCTGATGAGCCAGTTCCTTGAGCAACCCGTCAAGACTTTCAGCATTGGTTTTAAAGATAGCCCTGGATACGACGAGACTTCCTACGCACGACTTGTAGCCGATCGCTTCAAAACCGATCACACNGAGTTTATCGTCGAACCCGGAGCCTTCGACTTGATCGAAAAACTAGTGTGGCACCACGATGGGCCGTTTGGAGATTCTTCGGCGATTCCTACTTACATCGTGTCGCAGCTCACACGTGAGCAGGTCAGCGTAGTGCTGACGGGCGACGGCGGTGATGAACTGTTTGCAGGATATTTGCGGTTCAATGCCGCGGTTATCGCGGGGAAAGTCCCGCCCGCCGTGCGTGGGTTAATCCGTGCGTTGGCAAATATTTCCCCTACAGGTTCAAGCTCTCGCGGGTGGATGTCTAGGGCGCAGCGGTTTGCAGCAGCGGCGAGCCTGCCTCTTGAGGAAAGGATCACGCGCTGGACGAGTTTGTTCTACGACGACGTTGAAGAATTGCTTGCACCGGAATTCTTACAATCCGTAATGCCAATCGATCGACTTCAGTACCTAAATCGATTTCGAGACCAGATTTCAGGCCTGTCGACTCTCAACCAGGTTTTGCTCATCAATTTCAACACCTACCTGCTAGACGACCTACTCGTGAAGACAGACCGATGCACGATGGCAAACTCGCTTGAGGCGCGGTCGCCGTTTCTNGACACGGAGCTAATCGATTTCGTGGCTGGGCTACCGGATGCGATGAAATTGAGCCATGGTCGAACCAAGGTCATTCTGCGAGAGGCCTTTCGGGATCTGATTCCTGACAAAATACAGAGGCGCGGAAAGATGGGTTTCGGGATACCTTTTGGGCTCTGGTTCCGTGGCGCGCTGCGAGAGCCGCTCAACGATCTTCTGCTTGCACCGAACGCGTGCTACAAAGACTACGTTTCAGCTGATTACGTTCACCGCTTGGTCAAGCAACACCGCGCGGGAAAAGTCGACCTCGGGTTGCAACTCTGGACGATTCTTTGCTTCGAGACCTGGTTGCAGTCATTGCCGCGGTGGCGTAGCAAAGAGGTGGTTACATCAACAGTATGAGCATGTTGGCGCGAACCAGAAATCTCGGGCAAGTCTCTCATTCGAAATAACTTGCCGAAGATGGATCAACCTTCTGGCTGCACCTAATGCATCGCCGAGAGCCGTGCCCACTATCATTTTTACCGGGTCATTGTCGCTCTCGCGACCATTCACGATGAGCGTGGCTGTGCCACGCCCAGAAACATCTTCATCGAGCTCTGTGCCGTAATCAACAGTCAGGTCTGGTGTGACGGTGAAAACGAAGTCTATTTCCGAACTGTGAAGTTGATGTGCTCCCGGCATGAAGTTGGCGACAAGAATCTTCTCAACGGGGTTGATAGTGAGCCCTTCAACGGCAAATGAGGCTGTCAAGCTGCGTGCATCAATACTTATCCTAGTGCCGTGGAGCATCATATCCCTGGTGCCCCGTCCGTCTATTAGGGTGTCAAAGGACGGATCAAACTGAAGCGTTCCATCAGCCTCCACAGTGAAGTCGAACCCCGGCTCTGGGCCACGGCTGGTTGCCATTGTGAGCCCATGGCCTCCGGGCATCAGAATGAACGACACCGGACCGGTCGCCCCGGTGAGATTGCCTGCCCCGATCAGGTCGAGTTTGTTGTAACTCAGCGCACTGACATCGATGTTGACCTGAGTGCCACGCAGCACTATGTCTCTGGTGCCCCGTCCGCCTATTAATGAATCAAGGGACGGATCAAACTGAAGCGTTCCATCAGCCTCCACAGTGAAGTCGAACCCCGGCTCTGGGCCACGGCT